>JAAZAI010000420.1 GCA_012514445.1 Lentisphaerota bacterium | reverse complement strand
CTGGTGCCCGGGCTTCCAACTGCCGGTCTCTGCCTGCGGAGCCACGCAGGCTGAGATCAAGCTTCGGCGGAAGGTCTGTGGAATCTACGACATCCTGCTGGGAATCGTCAGTCGCCATCCGCTTCCCCTCCGGCTGGCGTTGAATGGACACCCGCTGCCGCAAGCGTGCGGGGTCGACAATCCCGGCTGCCCCCCGACACGTTCGTGATTCCCGGCGTCACCCTGGACGAGGGAACCGTCTCGCTCAAAGTCTTCGAGGGCGCGGACGCAGGCATCTACGCGGTGCAGCTTCGGCCGAAGTGGCAGGCCTGGCCGACGGAACGCTGGATGACGATCGGCGCGTTTCCCACGGCGTTCGAACCTCGTCAACCGGGGACGACGATCCGAGATGCGCTGAACCGCCGCTTCGGCCCCGAAGGGAAATTCGATCCCGCAAGGGAATACGACGGCATCGGCGGAAAAGTCCGGTGGACGTGTACGGACCCTGCCGCTGAACGAAGCGGCTTCGATGCGAGCGGAGTGGATTTCAGCCGTCGGTGCAGTGCGGGCGGACAGGGTGTCTGCTTTGCGCGCACGGTGATCCACAGTGAAGTCGACCAAACCGTGGAAGCGGCGCTGCACGTCGACTGGTGGGCCAACGTCGCGCTCAACGGAGAGATGCTCAAGGGCAGCCGCGATCCCCAAGCCGTGGCACAAGACGGCGCCGAGTTCTCGACCTTCTATCCGGTCTGCGTTCCGCTGAAGTTGAAGGCCGGGGAGAACGTCCTGCTCGTGAAGAACCACTGCGGACGCGGGGCAAGCGGATTCGGATTTCACGTAAACCTGCCCGGCGATCAGGCGATATCGAACGGAGTGTAGAGCGGGTCCCAGGGGATGGGCTTGCCGAAGTGGTGCGCGTCGCAGTAGTCCAGCATCGCCGTCCAGTCGTCGATCAGATGGCCATGGCCGCCGTTGCGGAAGTGCATCGCGGCATGCTCGGGCCTGCCGCCCAGGAATTCGTAGACCTTGCGCGCGGCCGCATGCGTCACGCACGCGCCCGCCGGATTCGCCCAGAGATCGCCCAGCGCGTCGGAGGCGACGACCGGCCGCGGCGCGCACAGCGCCTTGAGAAAATGGCTGTCGAAGGGCAACGTCCCCTCCGCGTCCGCGTAGCTGGCGAAACGCGCGGAGAACCACGTCGGAAACGCGCGTACGATCGTTGCCAGCGGCTCGGCTCCTTGCGCCTGGAACAACCAGCTCCCCGAACCGCCGGAGCCCGAGCCATTCGTGAAGACGAGGGCGAAGCGCTCGTCAAACGCCCCGGCGAGCAGCGAGGCCTTTCCGCCGCGAGAGTGTCCGCACACCGCCACGCGAGAGGCGTCCAGCGACCCGAGCTGCTCGATCGCGTCCATGATCCGGCTGAAGCCCCAGGCCCACGCCGCGATGGCGCCGAAATCCAGCTCGGGATGGCGGCGTTCCAGAACGCTGTCGCGCGCCGGGACGAAGGGCGCACCTTCGGAGCGGTCTCCCCGGAACATGAAGTCCGGGACGGTCGTGGTGCGGTCGAAGACGCACAGCGCATAGCCACGCCCGGTGACAAGTTCGACGTATTCCGCAGTGACGCGCTGCCAGCACCCGTCGCCGCAGAGAATCGTCGGATGCGGCCCCTGCGCCGAGTCCCCCGCCGGCATGTAGACATCGAACAGCAAGCCGTAGTCGCTGTCCGCGAAGG
The DNA here is from genome assembly GCA_012514445.1 of Lentisphaerota bacterium. GTDB lineage: Bacteria > Verrucomicrobiota > Kiritimatiellia > RFP12 > UBA3636 > JAAZAI01. The sequence goes on along the minus strand of JAAZAI010000420.1, from coordinate 7,357 downwards.
GGTGCGTCACATGGCGCGAGAGCGAGGCGGAGGGCGCACCGCGCACGCCGAGAGGCGGCTGGACCTGGACGACGCGCGGCGGCGCGGCGGGCGCGGGCGGCATCGTGCCGTAGCAGTGGGCCTGGAGACTGCGCTTGAGTTCTTCGCGCCGACGGCGCCAGTCGTCCGCCGTGCGAACCACCGTCCCGTCTTCACAGGCGAACAGGTCTTGGAGACCCGCGCCGAACGTCTTGAATTCTGGTTTGGATTTCATGCGGCGAGTCTATCAAAATCTCGGGATCCGACACAAGCCGCGCCGGATGAAGGTGTCCATCAGGGTCGCCGGATCGGAGTGCATCCCGCAACAGGTCAGGCCGACTTGATCGAGGGCGGCGGCGGTCTCGCCGGGGTTCAGCCCGCCGTATTGTCCGGCGAATTCGACGCCTTCGAAGCGCATGCTCTTGAGCGCGGCAAGCGTGCCGGAAAAATCCTTGCCGAGCCTGTCGCGAACGGAATAGAGTTGGATGCCGAGTTTCATGGTGGTTCCTATTGTTTGCGCCGGGCTTTGGCGAGCGCGCGCTCCGCGTGCGCCGTGAGGGCCGACTCGATAGGTCGGCAGGGAGACAAGCCCGCTTCGTAGGCGCCTTCGGCGAGAATGGCGTCGGTCGGGAGATAGCCGACGAAGTCGTTGGCGAGCGACACAAGCAGCGTGATCCCGAAGGGGCTGAGACGGCTCAGTTTTTCACGGTATTCGCTGACGGCTTCACCCGGCAGCCCGAGCAGGGCGCAGTCGCCGGCGGCCACGCACGAGACGAGCGTGTCGACCCTCGACCCCGTCGTCGCGTGCGGAAAGTAGATGCCCAGACGTCCGCTGACCGTCCAATCGGATGCAAATGTCCACGGCTCCTGCGCGGCGGCGACCGGCCCCGTGCCGACCGGGCTCAGACGCGGCAGCGCCGCACGAACGTGTTCCGCGAGCCTCTCGCCGACGCGGCGCGTCACGGCGGCATCGTTCTGCACAGCGTCGCGCGGATCGATGTTGGCATGACCGGAAACCGTGAACAGGACGGTCTTGACGTCCCCCTGCGCTTCGAGCGCATCCTTGAGGTAGCTGACGTAGTCGCCCGAAATGCCTTGGTTCTTCTCGTTGTAGCAAACCGGATGGCATCCGAAATTGACCAGCAGGGCATCCAACTCCCCGCTCTCGCGGCGGATGGCCAGCAGATCGACGGTCGGATCGAAATAGCCGGTGTGGCGGCCTTCGGGATCGGCCCACTCGTTGGTCCACGTCCCGTCCTCCCGCTGGACACGCCGGTTGGAGCCCACGTCCGGCGCCGCCGTCCGCGCATGAAGCAGTTCGCCCGGGCGCCGCGCCTGCCACGCCGCGTGCGCCGTCTGCTCCAGCTTGATGCGTAGCTCCTGGAAATAGGCGGACTCCAGCGGCGAGCGTTCACACCAGAGGGCGTCCGTGACATGAGGCCCCGAGTGCGTATGCGCTGCCGTGATCATGACGGCCTCGGGGGGCAGTCCCGTGGTGGCAGCGACGTCGGCGCGAACGGCCCGCGCGAGCGGCCCCGAGAAGGCGCCGACGTCCGCACAGACGAGGATCCAGCCTGCGCCGCCGCCCTCGCAGGCGAGCGCCTCCGCGCGGAGGGGATGCTCGACCCAAGTGGAAGGACGTGGGTTGTAGCCCCAGAGGGTGACGCCGACCGGCGGCGTGATGGACTGGGAGGCGATGCCGAAACGCATGGCAGTTATCCTTTCATGAGTACCGGGGCGTTTGCGGATCCGGAGGACGTCTACTTGAGCGCCGCGATCCGCTTGCCGATCTCGGCGAGGGGCTGATCCCAGTCCGGAGTGAGGTAGACCGTCCGCTTGAGGATGTCGATCGTCTTGGGCGCGGCGGTTTCATCGAAGCAGGCATCGCGACCGGCCTCGGTCAGGAACGGATTGACATCGTCGCGGTAGGCCCGTTTTTCAACAAGGGGCGCCCAGTTGAGGTAGATGTGGCGTCCGGCCGTCTTGAAGACGCTCCCCAGATTGTTGCGTTCGCAGAAGGCCTCGCAGTCGGCAGGTGTGGCGAAGATCAGCGCGAGGTTGGCGGCGGAGTCCGGATCGTGGTGCGGGGCGATGGCGAACCGTCCATCCGCCTCGATGCACGCAGTGGCGCAACGCACGCGCTCCCGCCATTGATCCAGTCCGGGATCGAGGCGCTTGAGCTGCTCGAAGAGAATGGCCCCCTGGATTTCCGACGCCCGGTAGTCCTGACCCGCGAAAAGCGGAATCTTGACCGGCGCGTCGTAGGATTGGACAAACGTGCCGGCGTCGTGCCAGTTTCGGGCTCGGTCGAAGAGCTCGGGGTCGTCGGTGAGGATCGCGCCTCCCTCGCCGCAGGAGATGTTCTTGTAGCTGTTGAAGCTGAAGCAGCCCAAGGCGCCGATCGAACCGAGCCTGCGCCCCTTGTAGCGCCCGCCGACCGCCTGGCAGGCGTCTTCCACGACGGGGATGCCGCGGGCGTCGGCGATGGCCATGACGCGGTCCATGTCGCACGGACGGTTGGCCATGTGGATGACCATGATCGCCTTCGTGCGGGGAGTGATCTTGCGCTCCAGGTCGTCGACGTCCATCGTCAGCGACTCGTCGATCTCCACCAGGCGCGGAATGGCGCCGAGCAGCATGGGCGCGAGAGGCGTGCTGATCCACGTGTAGGCCGAGACGAGAACTTCGTCGCCGGGACCGATGCCAAGGGCGACCATCGAGGCGATCAGCGCGCTCGTGCCGGAGTTGACCATGAGCGCATGCTGGACTCCGATCTTGCTGGCCAGTTCGCGCTCGCATTGCGCCAGATATCCCTCGGTCTTGCCCTGGAAGCGCGTCAGCCATCCCTTGCGGATGGTTTCCGCGACCGCGTTGATCTCCGGCTCTCCGATTCCAAACATCGTGCACCTCTTGGGGTTGTTGTTGTCTCTTGCGGTGGAAATCCCTCGGATTCTCCGAGGCCGCCGCCTACCTCCGGTGGCGGCGGACCAAGCGCGGCCCCGTGCAAGACCGCGAGCGAATTTAGAGGCCGACTACTTGAGCGAAAGCTTCTGACCTTCCGGCGTGTCCTTGACGGCCCAGCCGAGGTCGGCGATCGCGTTGCGGAGCCGGTCGGACGCGGCCCAGTCGCGGCTCTTGCGGGCTGCGGCGCGCTCCTCGGCGAGCGCCGCGACTTCGGCGGGCACCGGGGCCTGCGGACGGGCCAGCACGTTGAGCACCGCGTCCATCCGCCCCAGCGCCGCGAGGGCCTGCGCGGCGGCGGCGGGCGCGAGCGCGCCTTCCGCGGCCTCCTTGTTTCCGCGCCCGACAAGGCGGTGCACGGCGGCCAGCGCCTCGGCCATGTTCAGATCGTCCGCCACGGCCGCGCGGAAGGCGTCCAGCATCTCCGCCACCCATTCCGGGGCTTCGCCCCGCACGGCCGCGCCGGCGGCCTTGTCCTCGAGCAGGCGGGTGAATTCGTCGATGCGCGCAAGCGCCGAGCGCGCGGCCGAAAGCGCGTCGAAGGTGAAGTTGAGGGGCTGGCGGTAGTGGCCGGCGATCAGCACGTAGCGGATCTCGCGGCCGGTGTAGCCCTTCTCCAGAAGATCGCGCAACGTGAAGAAATTGCCCAGCGACTTCGACATCTTCTCCCCGTTCACGCGCAGATGCGCGCAGTGGAGCCAGGTGTGGACGAAGGGCTTGCCCGTCGCGCCTTCGGCCTGCGCGATCTCGTTCTCGTGATGCGGAAAGAGATTGTCGATGCCGCCGGTGTGGATGTCGAAGCTTTCGCCGAGGTACTTCATGGACATGGCCGAGCACTCGATGTGCCAGCCCGGACGCCCCCGGCCCCAGGGGGAATCCCACGCGACGCCGCCGTCCTTTTCGTCCCAGGCCTTCCAGACCGCGAAATCGCCCACCGCGTCCTTCTCGTACTCGTCGCTGGCGATGCGCACGCCATGGCGCATGCCCTCGCGGTCCAGATGCGCCAACTTGCCGTAGCCGTCGAACTTGGCGACGCTGAAATAGACCGAGCCGTCGTCGGATCGGTAGGCGAGGCCGCGCTCGAAGAGGCGTTCAACGAGCCGGATCATCTCCGGGATGTGGTCGGTCGCGGCGGGGTAGTGCTCCGCGGACTTGATGCCCAGCGTCTTGAGGTCGTCGAAGAAGGCGTTCTTGAACGGCCGCGTGAACGCGTCGAGCGACACGCCCTGTTCGCGCGCGCCGCGGATCGTCTTGTCGTCCACGTCGGTGAGGTTCATCACCTGCACGACCTGGTAGCCGCAGAATTCGAGCGATCGGCGCAAAACGTCCTCGAAGACGTAAGCCCGAAAATTGCCGATGTGCGCGAAATTGTAGACCGTGGGGCCGCACGTGTAGAGCCCGACCTTGCCCGGCTGGAGGGGCTGGAACGCCTCCTGGCGGCGCGTGAGCGAATTGTAGAAGTTCATCTGCGGTGGTTTTCCTGTCGCCGGCCCGAGGGCCGGTCAGCTTCGTTCGACGGTGGCGACCGCCTGCGCGGCGATGCCTTCGCGGCGCCCGATCGCGCCCATGCCCTCGACGGTGGTCGCCTTGACGGACACCGCGTCCATGGCCACGCCCATGGCCGCGGCCATCCGGCGGCGCATTTCGGGGATGTGCGGGGCGAGCTTCGGCTTTTCGCAGAGGATCGTCAGATCCGTATTCACGATCCGCCAGCCGCGCCCGCCCAGGATCGCGGCGACGGCCTCGAGGAGTCGGATGCTGTCGGCGTCCTTCCACGCGGGGTCGGTGTCGGGGAAGTGCTGGCCGATGTCGCCCGCGGCGATCGCGCCGAGCAGGGCGTCCATGAGGGCGTGGACGGCGACGTCCGCGTCGGAGTGGCCGAGAAGGCCGCGTTCGTGGGGAACGACGACGCCGCCGAGGACGAGTCGGCGGTTCTCCACAAGCCGATGCGCGTCGAAGCCGATTCCAGTCCGGGTCATGTCGCGTCGCCCTAGCCGGCCATCTGCTGGAAGAGCATCACCGCGAGAAACACGGCGAGGGCGCAGGCGAAGAGGATCACCACGGCCCAGATCCGGTTGTGGCTGCGCTTCTTCTTGAACGCCTTGGGGAGTTTCGCGGACGACGCCGAAGCGGGAGTCAGCGGCTGGAACTGCGGGCCGGTCGCGGCCTTCGGGGCGGGCGCGGAAGAGCGGGCCGACGTCGCCGCGGGCGCCAACCCCGCAACGGGAGGCACCGCGACCTTGGCCGCGATGTGCTCGGGGATCACCACGCTGCGGGGCGGCTCGGGGACGTCCTCCCCCATGAGCACCACCTGGAGGTCGCCCAGCGAGATCACATCGCCGCGATGGACGATGGATTCGGTGACGCTTTCGCCGTTGACACACGTGCCGTTCGTGGAATCGAGATCCTTGAGGCGGTACCGCGCGCCGTCCTTCGACAACGAGCAATGCCGGCCGGAGACGGAGGGGTAGTCGAGTTGGACGTTGCTGGACGCCAGGCGCCCGAGGACGATTTCACCGGAATCGGGAAGGTCGACTCGCCTGCTGTCGCCCTCCCCCGCCTTGATCTGCAGATAGGCCATCGGAAACGCTCCTTGAAAACCCTTTCCCCTCGATCCCAATCCTTATTCAGCCCATTCGGGGACGCGGCGGGGCGCGGCCTCCGCGGGGGCTTCCGCAGGCTGCGCCTGCACGGCATCGGACACGACGGCCGCCTCGAGATTTTCGATTTGCGCGGCGGCCTCGACGGACTTGACGAAATCGGACTTCGCCTTGTTTGCGGCTTCGCCCTTGACCCCTTCGAGCAGTTCGGACTTCACGTCCTCGAACTTGATCTCGCGAGCGGGCTCCTTGGCGTCCACGCGGATCACGTGGTAGCCGAACTGGGTCTTCACGACTTCGCCCACGGCGCCGATCTCCTGCGCGAAGGCCGCCTCCTCGAATTCCTTGACCATGTTGCCGCGCCCGAACTTCCCGAGGCTTCCGCCCCGCTCCTTGCTGGGGCAGTCCGAACTGCTCTTCGCCAGCTCGGCGAAGTTCGTCCCGGCCAGGAGCTGCGCGCGGATCTCGTCGATCTTCTTCTTGGCGTCCTCGTCCTTCATCGTCTCGTCCACCTTGACGAGGATGTGGGAGGCCTCGACCATCTCGGGCACCTTCAAAGCATCCGGATTGGCCGCGACGATTTCGTCGAACTTCGCCTTGAGCTGTTCATCCGTCGGCTCCGGAAGCCCCGCGACCTGGGCATCGAGCATCTTTTCGATCCGCAGGTTGGCCGTCAACATCGAGCGGAACTTCTCAATCGACATGCCCGAACGAGCGGCCACGTCCTCCATCGTGCCGCGCCCACCCGACGCCTTGGCGAAGAAAGCGTCAACATCGGCATCGGCCACCTCGACTGAAGCCTTGTCCGCTTCGCGCTTGAGCAGCGCCTGAAGCGTCAACTGGCGGATCGCGTTCCCGCGAATGCTGGCGTGAGCCTCATCGGCCTGCTCCGGCGGAATCCTCCCCGCGTTGGACTTGAACATGGCGTCGGCCATCTCGTCGACGTCCGCGCGCTTGATTTCGATCGTCTTGTCGATCACCACGGACACCTCGCCGGTGAACGCGGGCTTGACGGGCATGGAAATCGAAACGGGCTCGGGAGCTTCGGCGGCAAGGACCTCCTCAATCGCGACCGGCTTGGCTGGAGCATCGGCGGCCTCCGGCTTCTCGCCGCAACCGGAACAGTAGACTGCACCCGCTGATGCGGCGACGACGGCGATCCAACCTGACAGACTTGTTTTCATGGAGAGCTTTCTTGCGTTGAGGGTTTTGGCTTTGACTGAATTTGACATTGTCCACGATTCAGGATCGAAAAGCAAGCCGGATTGCGGATCACCGATCGTCCTCGTCGGCCTCGACGAGGTCCTCGTCGTCTCCGTCGTCATCTCCCTCTTCTTCATCGTCCTCGTCTTCATCGTCGCCGAAGCCGAAGAAGTCGTCGCCCGGCTCCTTCTCGGCATCCGGGTCGTAGTCGGCGTCCCCGCCGCGCACGCGGACGGGCTGGAAGTGTTCGTCGGCTTCGGCGAAATCGTCGAACCCGCTTCCGTATTCCTCGGGATCGGGCCCGATCGAAAGGGACTCCACCACGAGAGGGTAGAATTCCCCCTCGAACTCGGGATGGACTTCGCCCGTGTGCTGGATCTTGAACACCCAGTCGTCGTATTCCGAGAGGAACACATAGAAAAGCGCCTTCTTCGCGCCGGGCTTGACATGGTCGAGTACCGGAATGTCCTCGTAGACGTCGGTATCGACCTCCTCGGGATCAAAGTCCGCCAACGCCATGTCCGGGATCATCGCCCGGGCGCCGTCCGGCGTCAGCGCGGCGAAGTAGTGGAACT
>JAAZAI010000419.1 GCA_012514445.1 Lentisphaerota bacterium | reverse complement strand
GGGCTGCCGCGTCTGCAAGCAGAGCGGCTGGATCGAGATCGCCGGCGCGGGCATGGTCGATCCGCGCGTCTACGCCAGGATCGGCTACGACACGGAGCTCTACGGCTACGCCTTCGGGATGGGCGTGGAGCGCATCGCCATGATCCGACACGGCATCACCGACCTGCGCCTGCTCTACGCGAACGACCTGCGCTACTTGCGCCAGTTCGCCTAGACGTTTAAGAGAGACCGACATCATGTCCGACAGCAACCCCACCGTCCACATCGACGTGGCGCGCGTCTGCGAACTCGCCCACTTCGACATGGCGCCCGATGAAATGGCCGAGTTCCAGGGCCAGCTCGAGAAGATCCTCGGCTACGTCGAGAAGATCGGCGAGCTCGACCTCGGGGGCATCGAGCCCACGATGTACGGCCAGCCCGTCAAGAACGTCTTCCGCGAAGACGTCAACGAGCCGAGCCTCGACCCCGCCGCCGTCCTGGCGAACGCCCCCGCGAGCATCGGCGGCGAGTTCAAAGTCCCCAAGATCGTGGAGTGACGATGGCCATCGACATAGCAACCCTGACGCTCCGCGCCGCGCGCGACGCCATGCGCCGCAAGGACTTTTCATCCGCCGAGCTGGTCCAGGCCGTGCTCGACGCGATCGCCGCCCGCGACAGTGCGATCGGCGCCTATCTCACCGTCGACGCCGAGGGCGCGCTCGCCGCGGCCCGGGCCGCCGACGAACGCCGCGCCGCCGGCGCGTCGGACGACCTCCTCGGCATTCCCCTGGCGATCAAGGACATCTTCAACGTCGCGGGCCAGCCCTGCACGTGCGCCTCGCGAATCCTCGAAGGCTACGTCGCCCCGTACGACGCCACGGTCATCGCCCGAATCAAGACGGCGGGTGCCGTTCCGACGGGCCGCGTGAACATGGACGAATTCGCCATGGGCACTTCGACGGAGCATAGCGCGTTCCAGAAGACCCGCAATCCCGTCGCCCTCGACCGCGTTCCCGGCGGCTCCAGCGGCGGTTCCGCCGCCGCCGTCGCCGGCGGCATGGCGCTCGCCTCGCTCGCCACCGACACCGGCGGCTCGATTCGCCAGCCGGCCTCCTTCTGCGGCTGCGTCGGGCTCAAGCCCTCCTACGGGCGCGTCTCGCGCTACGGCGTGACGGCGTTCGCCTCGTCGCTCGACCAGGTCGGGCCGATCGCGAAGACGGTCGAGGACGCGGCGATCCTGCTCCAGGCGATTTCGGGCCGCGATCCGCACGACCAGACGACGCTCGACGCCCCGGTGCCGGACTACGCCGCGAGCCTCGAAGGCGCCTCGCTCAAGGGCCTGCGCATCGGCGTGCCCAAGGAGTACTTCGTCGAGGGGACCGATCCCGAGGTGATGGCGCTCGTGCGCGCGGCGATCGACCGCTGCGAAAAGGCCGGGGCCGCGGTGCGCGAGATCAGCCTGCCGCACACGGAGTACGCGATCGCGGTCTACTACATCTGCGCCACGGCCGAGGCATCGGCCAACCTCGCGCGCTTCGACGGCGTACGCTATGGCCGCCGCCGCGGCGACGCCGCGGGCGGTCTGCAGGCGATGTACGACCGCACCCGCACGGACGGCTTCGGCAAGGAGGTCAAGCGCCGCATCATCCTCGGCACCTACGTGCTGAGCAGCGGCTACTACGACGCCTACTACAACCGCGCGCTGAAGGCCCGCACGCTCATCCGCCGCGACTTCGAAACCGCCTTCGCGGACTGCGACGTGCTGATGACGCCGGTGGCGCCGACGCCCGCCTATCTGCTGAATTCGACGGTCAACGACCCGCTCAAATCCTATCTGGGCGACATCTTCACGGTCTCGACGAACCTCGCGGGCATCTGCGGCATGTCGATCCCCTGCGGCCGCACGGCCGGCGGCCTCCCCGTGGGCCTGCAGATCCTCGGCCCCGCCTTCGGCGAAGTCGCGATGCTGCGGGCCGCCGCCGCCTGCGAAAGGGAGCTTATCAAGTGAACTTCATCGTCTCCATCGGTCTCGAAACCCACGTCCAGCTCAAGACGGCCTCGAAGATGTTCTGCGGCTGCAAGACGTCGTTTGCCGACGCGCCCAACACGAACGTCTGCCCGATCTGCCTCGGGTATCCCGGCGCGCTGCCGCTGATGAACCGCGAGGCGGTCAAGCTGACCGTCCTCTCCGGCCTCATGCTCGGCTGCGAGATCAGCGACAACTGCAAGTTCGACCGCAAGAACTACTTCTATCCGGACGCCTCGAAGAACTACCAGATCTCGCAGTACGACCAGCCCCTCTGCCTCGGCGGCGCCGTCGAGATCCAGACGCCCGCCGGTCCCAAGACCATCAACCTTACGCGCATCCACCTTGAGGAGGACGTCGCCAAGAACACGCACCATCCGCTGTGCAGCGGCGTGGACTTCAACCGCGCCGGCACGCCGCTCATGGAGATCGTCTCCGAGCCCGAGATGTCCTCGGCCGAAGAGGCCGTGTCCTACCTGCGCGCGCTTCGCCAGATCCTCGTCTACACGGGCGTCAGCGACTGCAACCTCGAAGAGGGGAACATGCGCTGCGACGTCAACGTGAGCATCCGCCCGACCGGGACCGAGAAGCTCGGCACGAAGGTGGAGATCAAGAACATGAACTCCTTCAGCCACATCCAGGAGGCGCTGCGCTACGAGATCGTGCGCCAGGAGCGCGCGCTGGTCGGTGGCGGCGCGCTGGTGCAGGAGACGCGGCGCTGGGATCCCGAGATCGGCGAGACCACGTCGATGCGTTCGAAGGAGAACGCGCACGACTACCGCTACTTCCCCGAGCCCGACTTGCTCCCGATCGCCCTGCCCGCCGAGCAGATCGCGGAATGGAGCAAGCTGCTCCCCGAACTGCCGGAGCAGAAGCGCGTGCGCTTCGTCGCGGACTACAAGATCCCCGAATACGACGCGGACGTGCTCTGCCAGCAGCTCCCCGTCGCCAATTTCTTCGAACAGGCCGTGGCGCTTGGCGCGCCGGCGAAGGCCGCCTCGAACTGGATCATGACGGATTTGCTCCGTCTCCTCGGCCAGACCGAGAAGGTCGTGTCCGAGACGCCGCTCACGGCGGACGCCTTCGCGGCGTTGCTGAAGCTCGTCGCGGACAAGACGATCAACATGCCGGTCGCGAAGGAGCTCTTCGGCGAGCTTTTCGAGAAGGGCGGCGATCCCGTGGCGATGGTCAAGGAGCGCGGTCTCGGGCAGGTCAGCGACGCCGGCGCTATCGACGCGTTCGCGCAGCAGGTCGTCGCGGCCAACCCCAAGGTCGTCGAGGACTTCAAGGGCGGCAAGAAGCAGGCGCTCCAGTTCCTGGTCGGCCAGGTGATGAAGCTGAGCAAGGGCAAGGCGAATCCGGCGATGGCCGGCGAGGCGATCGCGAAGGCGATCGCGGAAGGGTAGGG
>JAAZAI010000418.1 GCA_012514445.1 Lentisphaerota bacterium | reverse complement strand
GCGTCTCACGTCGAGCTCGGCGCGCAGCAGCGACACCGAGACGCCTTCGAGTTCGAGCGCGAAGCGGTCAGTCGAGGCGGCGTCCGCCAAGGCGTCCACCCAGGAGGTCGGCAGCCCTTGCGAGGCGAGCCTGAGCATGAACGCGATGGCGATGAGAACGAGCGCGCCGACGATGTGGACCGTGCGGAAGCGGTGTCGCTTGGGTTTCGCGCCTGGCTTCATGGGCGGCTCCGGTGGCTGGCGCCTAGGCGGCGGGGGCGAGCATCGCGAGGTAGACGCCGAGGATGCGCGGCCCCCAGAGCAGCCAGGTGAAGGCGCCCAGCGAGAGGTAGGGGCCGAAGGGGAGTCGGTCGAGAAGCTTGCGGTTGCCGGTGACCAGCAGGGGCAGGGCGACGAGCGTGCCGTAGAGGGCGGCGGCCATGATCGAGAACGCGGCGCCTTGCCAGCCGAGGAAGGCGCCGATGGCGCCGATGAGCTTGATGTCGCCGAAGCCCATTGCGTACTCGTCGGGGGCGATGCGGCCCTTGCGGCGGTAGATCGCGGTGCCGACGAGGCGGATGGTCTGCAGCGGCACGAAGCCGGCGGCGAGGCCGATGGCCGACATCGTCAGACCCCGCCACGCGGCGTCCGCGCCGTGGAGGGAGGGGACGAGCGCGGACAGCGCGAGCCCGGCGACCATGCCGCCGATCGAGATGCTGTCCGGGATGATGAAGTGGTCGAGGTCGACGAAGGTGGCCACCACCAGGCCGGAGAGGAAGACCCACATAACGGGGACGGCGGCGAGCCCGGGCAGCGCGACGATGCCCAGCGGCGGCTTGCCGCCGAGTGGCGGGGCCATGCAGCAGGCGAGCACGAAGAGGGCGGCGACGAGCAGTTCGACCGCGGCGTAGCGGAAGCTGAACGGCGCCTTGCAGGACGCGCAGCGGCCGCGCAGGACGAAGTAGCTGATCACGGGCAGGTTGTGGTACCACGGGATCAGCTTGCCGCAGGACATGCAGTGCGAGCGCGGGGCCACGACGGACTGGTCGAGCGGGATGCGGTAGATGCACACGTTGAGGAACGAGCCCACGCAGGCGCCGAAACAGCCGGCGAAGGCGGTGCAGAGCAGCCAGAGGTCGCGGGGAAGTTGCTCGGGCATGGGCTAGGCCTCCTGAACGGGCGCAGGCGCCGGTTCGGGCGCGCTGATGAACTGGAGTTCCTCGGCGTCCGCCTTCTTGTTGATGACGATGGCGCAGGGCGGCGAGAAGACGCCCCGGAGGATCTGCTCGGCGAGCGGATCCTCGATCCGCTGCTCGATCGTCCGGCGCATCGGGCGCGCGCCCAGCGCGGGGTCGGAGCCCTTGGAGACGAGGAACTCCACGGCGTCCGCGCCGAGCTCGAGGCGGATGCCCTTGCGGGCGAGGCGGCCGCGCACCTTGTCGAGCTCGAGATCGAGGACCTTGGCGATGTCGGCCTTGTCGAGCTTGCGGAAGACGATCACCTCGTCGAAGCGGTTGAGCAGCTCCGGCTTGAAGACGGTCTTCGCGGAGGCGAGCAGCTCCTTCTTCATGGCGTCCTGCTCGGCGTCCTGCGCCTCGGCGGCGAAGCCGAAGCTGCGGCCCGTGCGGGCGGCGTCGACGCCGAGGTTGGAGGTGAGGATGACGACCGTGTTGCGGAAGTCGACGTGGCGGCCGAGGCTGTCGGTGAGGCGGCCCTCCTCGAGGATCTGCAGGAGCGTCTGCATCACGTCGGGGTGGGCCTTCTCGATCTCGTCGAAGAGGACGACGCTGTACGGGCGGCGGCGGACGCGCTCGGTGAGCTGGCCGCCTTCGTCGTGGCCGACGTAGCCGGGGGGCGATCCGATGAGGCGGGAGACGTTGAACTTCTCCATGTACTCCGACATGTCGATCTGGATCAGCGCCTTGTCGTCGGCGAAGTACTGCGAGGCGATCGTCTTGGCGAGCAGCGTCTTGCCCACGCCGGTGGGCCCGAGGAAGAGGAAGGAGCCGATCGGGCGGCGCGGGTCCTTGAGGTCGGCTCTGGCGCGGCGGAGCGCGCGGGCGACGGTGGCGACGGCGTCGCCCTGGCCGACGACGGTCTTGGCGAGTTCCTGCTCGAGGTCGAGGAGGCGCTTCATCTCGTCGACGTCCATGTGCTTGAGCGGGATGCCGGTGGTGGAGGAGAGCGTGGCGGCGATGTCGTTTTCGGTGACGTGGACGAGGGTGCCGGCGCTCTGCTGCTTCCACTCCGCGGCCTGGCGTTCGAGGGTTTCGGCGAGGCGCTTCGCCTCGTCGCGCAGGACGGCGGCCTCCTCGAAGACCTGGCGGTCGATGGCCTCGTTCTTGCGGCGGGTGACCTGCTGGATCTGCTCCTCGAGCTTGCGCAGCGCCTCCGGGCGGGACGAGGCGTTGATGCGGGCCTGCGCGCCGGACTCGTCGATCAGGTCGATCGCCTTGTCCGGGAGGAAGCGGCCGGAGACGTAGCGCGAGCTCAGGCGGGCGGCGGCCTCGATGGCGGCCGCGTCGTACTTGACGTTGTGGAACGTCTCGTACCGCGGCGCGATGCCGCGGAGGATCTCGATCGTCTCGTCCACGGTCGGCTCGTCGATGCGCACGGTCTGGAAGCGGCGCTCGAGCGCGGCGTCCTTCTCGATGAACTTGCGGTATTCGTCGAGCGTGGTCGCGCCGATGCACTGGAGTTCGCCGCGGGCGAGCGCAGGCTTGAAGATGTTGGCGGCGTCCATCGCGCCCTCGGCACTGCCGGCGCCGACGATGCTGTGGATCTCGTCGATGAAGAGGATGACGTCGCCGGACTTGCGGACCTCCTCGACGACGGCCTTGATGCGCTCCTCGAACTGGCCCCGGTACTTCGTGCCGGCGACGAGCAGCGTGAGGTCGAGCGCGACGATGCGGCGCGAGCGGAGCTTCTCGGGGACGTCGCCCGCGTGGATGGCCTGAGCGAGGCCTTCGACGACGGCAGTCTTGCCGACGCCGGCCTCGCCGAGCAGCGCGGCGTTGTTCTTGTTGCGGCGGCAGAGGATCTGGACGAGGCGGCGCACTTCGTTGGTGCGGCCGATCATCGGGTCGAGCTGCCCCTTGGCGGCCATCTCGGTGAGGTCGCGGCCGAAGGCGTTGAGGGCGGGGGTCTTGCCGCCCTTGCGCCCTTGCAAGCCCGCGGGCCGGGGCCCGGGAGGGCCTTGGAAGGGGTTGCCGCGGCCGAAGGGCGGTTCGCCGCCGGGGTGGCCGCCGAACGGGGGCGTGTCGTCGTCCTCGTCGTCGTCCGCGTCGTCCGCGTGCGGGCGGGGCTCGTCGGGGGAGTCCATCGACGTCGCGGCGGACTCGATGGCGGAATTGATCGCGGCGAGGCACTTGTCGAGCGTGGCGCCGAGCGTGTCGAGCACTTTGGCGGCGATGCCCTCGCCCTCCCGGAGGATGGCGAGGAGGACGTGCTCGGCGTCGACGAGGGGCGTGTTGAGGTTGCGCGCCTCGGCGGCGGCGAACTGGAGCACCTTCTTGCTGCGCGGGGTGAGGGGCAGCATGCCCACGGACTCGGTGGTGCCTTCGCCGTGGGAGACGAGTTTTTCGATTTCGAAGCGCACGGCCTTGATGTCGAGGCCGAGGGTCTCGTTCACGGCGGCGATGATGCCGTCGTGGAGGCTGACGATGCCGAGGAGAAGGTGCTCCGTGCCGATGGCGTTGTGGTTGAACCCATGGGCCTCGCGGTTGGCGATCTGGATCACCTTTTTGGCGTTGGGGGAGAAAAAGTCGAATCCGTTCATGGTGGCTTCCGGAAAAAGGGCGTGGGACGCGGGGGAGGGAGAACGCCATCCATTGTACCAACAAAGCGCGCCTGCGGAAAGCGGGAATCCTAAACCCCAGTCGCGGGGCTGGCGGGGGCGTGGGCGATCTGGTAGAATCCGCGGCACGAACAAGGAAGGGAGCTCGGCATGACGGGGGAGTGGTTTGCGGCAGGCATCGAATATCTGGGCGTCTTCGCCTGCGCGGTGAGCGGCTTCCGCATGGCCGCGGCGAAGCGCTACGACATCTTCGGCGCCGCCGTGATCGGCTTCGCGACAGCCGTCGGCGGCGGTACGCTCCGCGACGTGCTCATCGACCGGCCCGTCTTCTGGATGCAGTCGCCGAACTACCTCGTCTGCACGATGGCCTCGTTTCTCTTCTACATCCTCTTCCGGCGGCAGGTCGTGAAGTTCGGCGAGACGATCCTGCTTTTCGACACGCTCGGGCTGGCGATGTTCAACATGATCGGCATCAAGGCCGCGCTCGGATCTGGGTGCGGCATGCTGGTGGCCGTGATCATGGGCGTCGTCACGGGTTCCGCGGGCGGCGTCATCCGGGACCTGCTGACCCAGCAGCCGCCGCTCATCTTCCAGAAGTCGGAACTCTACGCCGTCGCCTGCCTGCTTGGCGGCGCCACGTACGCCGCGGGCGTCGCGCTGGGATTTCACGACATCGCCGTGCAGATCGCGGCGATCCTCGTCGTGATCGGCGTGCGCACGCTCTCGCATGCGCGCAACGTCACGCTGCCCTACGCACCCTAAGACAAGGCGGGTTCCCGCCGGCCCCGCAGCCGGTTGCGCGAAAGCGCGGCGGGGAGGTTCCAGAGGCGGCAGGACTGGCGCAGCTCGGCGACGATCGCGCGCTTGAGCGTGTCGAGCCCCCAGCCCGTGCGGGCGGAGACGGCGATGGCGC
>JAAZAI010000417.1 GCA_012514445.1 Lentisphaerota bacterium | reverse complement strand
GGAGCAGGCTGGAGCGTCGGGCTCGCCCGCGGTGGGCGGCTGGATATTTCAGCCTGCCGGACGCCCCGCGAGGCAAGCCGTCAGGCGCAGCGTCGCGGGGGGTTTTGCAAGAGCCTCATCGTTCAACCCGTAGAGAGAGAGCCATGAATAACAAGTCGATTGCCGTTGTCGTCATTTCAAGTGCGCTGTTTTGCCAGTGGGCCGTTGCTGGAGTCATCCCGGTTCCGTTCGGTGCAGCGGCCAACACGGCGTTCGCCGACGAGACGGCGGACGACCGGCTGGGAGGTTGGACGGACCAGGGGGCGAACGATCTTCGGGTCCTCAAGCCCGGTCCCTATGAGCATAGCGGCGTGGCCTTCGATATCGCCTCCGATGCGGCCACCGGCGGCAAGTCCTGCATCGTGCTGGGCGGCAAACCTCGCCCTTACCTCCCGCAGGAGGCGAAGATCCCCGTCGCGGCACAGGGCGGCGAGGCCGTCTTCTATCTCCTGCACGCCGGTGCCTGGTGCCCGTCGAACAACGAGATCCTCGGAACGCTTACGCTCCAGTATGCCGATGGCACAAGCCAGAGGCACGACATCCGCGGCGGCCGCGACGTGGCGGACTGGTATCAGGCGAAGAGCGGCAAGAACCTCTTCCGGGGCTGGACCGACTACAACGGGAGCAAGCAGGTTTCGCTCTTCATTTCCAAGTTCGCGCTGGAGCCGAAGGCCAAACTGGAATCCGTCACGCTCGCGGCCACGGACATGGTGTGGATGGTCGCGGCGGCCGCCATCGGCGACGACGTCAAGGTGGAGCCGATGAAGATCGCCTACAAGATCGACCGCGAGTTCGAGGCGCCGGCATTTGACGATTCGCTCGTCCAGCCGAAGGCGGGCGGGACGCCGCGCAACATCGTGCTGATCATCGGCGACGGCATGGGCCCTGGCGCGTACGATCTGACGTCCCTCTGGGTGCATGGCGCCACGAACCGCCTCTTCATGCAGCATCTCCCCGTCACCGGCTTCTGCAGGACGGTCTCGAGCAATTCCTCCGTCACGGACTCCGCCGCAGCCGCTTCCGCCATCGCATGCGGCGAAAAAGTCAACAACGGCTCGATCGCCATCACACCGGATGGACGCGAGCTCAAATCGCTCGCGATCCTCGCCCGCGAAAAGGGCAAGGCCGTTGGCATCCTGACCTCCGACGTGCTCTGCGGCGCGACGCCGGCCGGCTTCTTCGCCCGGCAGAAGGCGCGAGGCATGGCACCGGAGATCGTAGCGGACGCGGCGGCCTGCGACTTCGACATCCTTCTCGGCCACGCCGCGACCCGCGGATACTTCATCCAGAACGGCAAGGAACCCGATCAACGCAACCTGCAGAAGGAAATGGAGGCTCGCGGCTACCAGTTCGTCTCGACGCTCGAGCAGTTCGCCGAGGTTCCGGCCGACTCGCGCATCGTGGGACAGATCGAAAGCAAGCTCATCACGGCGGACGACCGGATGCTGGCAAAGCTGGCACAGGCCGCGATGGAGCGGCTGGCGAAGGATCCGGATGGCTTTTTCATGATGGTCGAGAGCACGTATCCCGACAAGGGGGGGCATGGCAACGACCCCAATGTTTCGATCATGGGGACTGTCCACGCCGACTGGGTCGCGAAGGCCGCAGTCGAGTTCGCGCAGCGGCAAGGGGACACGTTGGTCGTCTGCACGGCGGACCACGAGACGGGCGGACTCACGGCGGACGCCGCTCCCGATGGTTCGCGCACGCCCGTGATCGAGTACGGCGGCGTCAACCACACCGGCGTGCCGGTGCCCCTGAGCGCCTTCGGGCCCGGCGCGGAGCGGTTCGGCGGCGAGATCGACAACACCGACATCGCCAAGACCATCGGGGCGTTTTGGGGCTTTGAAGTCCCGACGGAATTCAGCAAGTAGGCCCGTTCTTTTTCACGCCGTAACGGGCTCGCCATGAATGCAGCCAGGTACATAGCGTCTTGAAGACAATCGTCCTTCCTCTCATGCGGAAATGGCCGACGGCTCTCGTTCTGGGGCTGACCTCCACTGTCACCGCCGCCTCCACGATCGTGCTCGAGACGGAGACCGTCTACGACGCGGCAGCAGGAGAAGTGCGCTGGACGATCCGCAATTCCGGGGACGCCCTCGCGGACGCGCTCGTGGTCACGGCTTTCCCTCCTCATGGAAAGGTCGCGAGCAGCGAGCCCACGTTCATCGACGGCGGCGACGCCGTGTCCGGCGCCTTGTCGGCGGCCGTGCCGGTCGACAAGCCCGGCAAACACCTCGTGCCGCTGCGCATCGCCTATGCGGATGCCACAGGAGAACCGCATGAAACCCTTGCGTGGGCGCGTTGCTTCAGAGACGTGGACGCGACGACCTGGACGTCCCCGCTGGACGCCGCGCTCGCTTCCTCCGTCCAGACGCGCGGCGGCGAACCCGAGACGCCGCGATCCTGGACGCTGACGCTCGCCGCGAACTCGTCATCCGCCGAACCCATCGACGCCTCCCTCAGCCTGCTGCTGCCCGATGGACTCCAAGCCACGGTCGACACGCCGCAGACGCTGACGATACCCGCCAACGGGATCGCTTTCGCGGAGATCGGCGTCACAAATGCCGCGCTCCCCCTCGGCCATGCCGGCGTTCTGCCCATCGCCGCCTTGCTCCAGTTCGAGACGGCGGACGGCTTCCACCACACCGTCGAGGCGGCCGCGAAACTGCATGTGCAATCCGGAGAGACTTCCATCGACTCGGAATTGCCGCGGCGGCTGCCGATGGAGATCACGCTGGCGTTGTTCGCCATCTGGTGCGTAGCCTTCCTGCGACGCCTCTGGCGCGGACTCCCAGACGAGGGGATTCACGCGCATGGCACGTTCTGGGCCTGGTGCGACGTCGCGCTGGTGGCGGGGTTGACACTCTACCTCGGGTGGGTGCTCAATGCTCAGCTCGTCCGCCTCGACACGTTGTGCGTCGGCGGCGACACGCCCGCACATCACTATCTGATCTCGCGGATCCGCGAGACGGGGCGGATGGTGTCGTGGGCGCCGGGCTGGTGGAGCGGGTTTCCGATGTTCCGCTTCTATTTCCCGCTGCCGTATGCCGCGATGGCGCTGCTCGCCGAGATCCTGCCGCACAACGTCGCGTTCAAAGTCGGCTCCATCGCCGGGCTGCTGGCGCTGCCGTCGTGCCTCTACGCCTCGGGGCGCATCCTCCGCTTGCGCCGTCCTGCGCCCGCGATGCTCGCCTGCCTGGCCGTGCCGCTGATCCTCGACAACACGCACAACATGTGGGGCGTGAACGCGTACAGCACGCTGGCCGGCATGATCGCGAACAGTTGGAGTTTCGCGCTGCTGGCCCCGGCCATGGCGATGGCGTGCCGGGACGCGCTTGACTCGCGGATCCGCGTGCGGACCGTGCTGATGCTGGCGGCGGTGGTGCTGTCGCATTTCTTCACGTCGATGATGGCGGCGCTCGTGCTTGCGGACGTGCTGTTGATCTTCGCGGTGCTGCCGGGGTTGCGGAAGACCGGGGTTCCGCTGCTCCGTCGTCCGTGGGCGGTTCTCGTGGCGGAGGGTCTCTGCACGCTGCTGCTCACGGCATGGTGGGTGGCTCCGCTGTTCGCGGAGCGGGCGTGGGCTGTCGATTTCGGCGGGCGCTGGGACATCCGCTTCTTCCGCCAGT
>JAAZAI010000416.1 GCA_012514445.1 Lentisphaerota bacterium | reverse complement strand
TGGCGGCGGCCCGAACGGTCGAATTCGCCGAGCTTCATCGGGTGGCAGACGACGCCGACGACCTTGCCGCCCTTGACCTCGAACGACTCGGGGTTGACGAGCGTGCGCAGCTTGACGCCCTCCTGCAGGGCCTCTTCGATTTCCTCGGCGTAGGCGGGCATTTCCTCGCGGGTGCGGCGGTAGAGCACCGTGACGCTTTCGGCGCCGAGGCGGATGGCGGTGCGCGCGGCGTCGATGGCGGCGTTGCCGCCGCCGATGACGGCGACGTTGCGGCCCACCGGCACCGAGCCGCGGATGTTGTACTGGCGCAGGAACGTCATGGCTTCGTCCACGCCTTGCGCGTCCGCGCCGGGCAGGTCGAGCGGCACGCCGAGGGCCGCGCCGATGGCGAGGAACGCCGCCTCGTAGCCCCGGTCCTTGAGATCGCCCAGCGTGAAGTCGCGCCCGAGCGTCCTGCCCGTCTCGATGTTGACGCCGAGGCGCTCGACCATGCGGACTTCGCGCGCCAGCTCCTCGCGCGGCAGCCGGTAGGCGGGGATCGCCTGCACGAGCATGCCGCCGGGGCGCGGCGCGGACTCGAAGACGTCCGGCTTGTACCCCATGCGCGCCAGGAAGTACGCGCACGAGAGTCCGGCGGGGCCGGCGCCGACGATGGCGACCTTGCGCGCGGCGTTCCTCTCGTTCTCGCGGACCTCGGGCACCTGGATCGTGACTTCCTGGTCCACCATGAAACGCTTGACGGCGCGGATCGCCACGGACTCGTCGAGCGTGGCGCGGCGGCACTTGTCCTCGCACGTGTGGAAGCACACGCGGGCGCAGACCGAGGCGAAGGGGTTCTTCTCGCGGTGCAGCCGCAGCGCCTCGGCGTAGCGCTTGTCGCCGACGAGCGAGACGAAGCCCGGCACGTCGACGCCCGCGGGGCAGGCGCTCAGGCACGGCGCGCGCACGAGGCCCGCGCAGACGCCCGCGCGGCAGTGGCAGTCGCGGATGTGCTCCTCATACTCGTGCCGGAAGTGCCGGATCGTCGAGAGCACGGGGTTCGGGGCGGTCTGCCCCAGGCCGCAGAGCGACGAGGTCTTGATGAATTCGCCCAGCTCGACGAGCCGTTCGACGTCGCCTTCCTCGCCCTGGCCGGCGCAGATGCGCTCCAGGATTTCGAGCATGCGGCGGGTGCCGACGCGGCAGGGCGCGCACTTCCCGCACGACTCCTCCTGCACGAACTCGATGAAGAAGCGCGCCACGTCCACCATGCACGTGTCCTCGTCCATGACGATGAGGCCGCCGGAGCCCATGATCGCGCCGAGTTCGGCAAGCGGCTCGTAGTCGAGCGGCGTGGCGAGATGCTCCCGCGGAATGCAGCCGCCGGAAGGGCCGCCCATCTGCGCGGCCTTGAAGTGCTTGTTGTTGCGGATGCCGCCGCCGATGTCGTAGATCACCTCGCCGAGGGGCGTGCCGATGGGCACCTCGACGAGCCCCGTGTTGCGCACGGCGCCGGCGAGGGCGAACACCTTCGTCCCCTTGCTCTTGCCCGTGCCCATCGACGCATACCACGCGCCGCCCTTCTCGATGATCGCGGCGACGTTCGCGTACGTCTCGACGTTGTTGAGCACCGTCGGGCGCCCCCACAGGCCCTTCTGGGCGGGGAACGGCGGCCGCGGCCGCGGTTCTCCGCGTCGGCCTTCGATCGAGGCGATCAGCGCCGTCTCCTCGCCGCAGACGAACGCGCCGGATCCCATGCGGATTTCGAGGTCGAACGCGAACGCGGTGCCGAGGACCTTCTTCCCGAGCAGGCCGCAGGCGCGCGCCTGTTCGATGGCCTTGCCCAGACGCTCCACGGCCAGCGGATATTCCGCGCGGACGTAGACGTAGCCCTGCGTGGCGCCCACCGCGTAGGCGGCGATCGCCATGCCCTCGACGACGCTGTGCGGATCGCCCTCGAGCACGCTGCGGTCCATGTACGCGCCGGGGTCGCCTTCGTCCGCGTTGCACAGCACGTAGCGCTGCCCGTCGCCCGCTTCGGACGCCAGCTTCCATTTGAGCCATGTCGGAAAGCCCGCGCCGCCGCGGCCGCGCAGGCCGGAGGTCTTCATCTCCTCGACGACGTCCGCCGGCTTCATCGACGTCAGCGCCTTCGCCAGCGCCGCGTAGGCGCCGCGCGCGAGGGCGTCTTCGATCCTCTCGGGGTTGATCCAGCCGCAGTTGCGCAGCACGATCTGCGTCTGGCGGCGGAAGAAGTCCAGGCTGTCGCGGCACGGGTACGGCGTCCTGCCCGACGCGTCATGCACGAGCAGCCGTTCGACGATCTTGCCGCCGACCAGATGCTCGGCGACGATCGCCTCGGCATCCTCCGCCTTCACGCCCTGGTAGAACGTGCGGTCCTCGCCGATCAGGACGACGGGGCCGATGACGCAGGGGCCCATGCAGCCCGTCTCGACGAGGGCGACGCCGTCGGCGAGGCCATGCCTTTCGAGCGCGTCGCGCAGGGCGTCGCGCACGGCCTGGGCGCCCGAGGCGAGACAGCTTCCGCCGAAGCAGACGAGCACGTGCCGCGGGGGGGCCGCCTTGGCGCTTTTCGAGGGCGCGGCGAGGGAAGCCCGGAACTCCTCCAAAGCTTCGGGCGAGGCGAATTTCGGCAGCTTGCGGGACTTCATGCGTGCTCCTTTTCCGACGCGGCCGCTTCCTCGGCCACGAGTTTCGCGACGAGGTCGCCCACGCGCGAGGGCTTCACGCGCTGGTGGACATCGTCGTTGACCATCACCACGGGCGCCATGCCGCAGGCGCCGAAGCAGCGCCCGACCTCCAGCGTGAACAGCCGGTCCGGCGTCGTCTCGCCCACGTCGATGCCGAGTTTCTTCTTGAACGCGTCCAGCACGCTCTTGCCGCCGCGAACGTAGCAGGCGGTGCCGAGGCAGACGCGCACGAGGTACTTGCCGCGCGGGCGCATCGTGAAGAAGGAGTAGAACGTGACCACCCCGGTCACCTCGCTCACGGTCTTGCCGAAGCCGTCGGCGATCCGGCGGATCACCGGTTCCGGCAGATGGCCGCAGAGCGCCTGCGCCATCTGCAGGGCGGGGATCAGCCCGCCGGGCTTGTCGCGATGCTCGGCGATGATCTCGTCGAGCTGCGCCTCGGGTACCTCCGCCTCGGCGCCGCCGCAGGCGCATGCGCAACGCGACGGCTCGGCCGTCGTGGATACAGCACTCATGGGGTCCTCCTGCCCGCCCCGATCGATACTGGGAAGGCACGGCGCGCCGGGGCGGACGCGCCACACCGCAGCCGGACACCGCCTGGGCGGCGCCCCCTACAGGGAGCCTTCGATGTACTTCTCGAGGTTCTTGATCATCGCCTCCTGCTCCGCGGAGACGAACTTGACGAGATCGCCGATCGAGATCACGCCCACGAGCTTGCCCTCGGCGTCCACGACCGGCAGGTGGCGGATGCGCTTGTCCGTCATCATCGCCATGCATTCGTCGACATTCATCTCGGGCGTGGCGACGACCACCTTCTTGGTCATCACGTCCTTGACGAGGGTCTCCTTGGCCTCCTTGCCGGCCAGGAGCACCTTGCGGAAGCAGTCGCGCTCGACGAAGATGCCCGCCAGCTTCCCGTGTGCATTCTCGATGATGAGCGAGCCGACATTCTTTTCGACCATCTTTTCGACGGCTTCATAGACCGTCGCGGAAGGCGCGATCGTGACGATGGCATGGCCCTTCTGCGACAGGATTTCCCTGACGGGTGTTTTCATGTTCGCATCTCCTTGGCCCGGCAGCTCCGGGCGTCCGTGTGTTTTGCGGGGCGAACCGCGGCATCCGGGATTGCGTCGACGGTGGCCGCGGGGGACCCGCACTTGCACAGCACTACCCGAATGCCCATGCCACCGTCGTTCTGCTTGACATTATAAACTCATCGGGTCCGCCGATCAACCCCCTTAGTTGTTGTCGTCGCCAATGACGACCCTGGCGTCGTCCTGGATGTCGATGCCCCGGTCCTCGCGCCGCAGGAACTCTTCGGCGTTGTCGCCCTTCATCACGGCGACGGAGCGCCCGCGCAAGTCGTCGAGACCGGCGATGCCGGAGGTGTCGTCGCGGACGACGATCGCACCGA
>JAAZAI010000415.1 GCA_012514445.1 Lentisphaerota bacterium | reverse complement strand
CGCGGGCCGGCGGCGGGGCCGGTGATCCAGGCGGAGAAGGGCGCCGTGGCCTGGGCGACGGCCGCGTCGGCCTGCGACTGGGCCGTCGTGGCCAGCACGACGTGCCAGCCCAGCAGGGCGACGGCCGCGGCGACGCCGAGAACGGCGGAGGCGGTGCGGGTCTTTTCGCGGAGCAGCGTTCGCAGGGCGAGGATCGGCGTCAGCATGGGTTCACTCCGCGCGCATGGCGTCAAGGTAGCGTTCGGCAACGCGCGCCGGGCTGCCCTGGGTTTCGAAGCTGTCCATGAACCGGCCGTCGCGCAGGATGTGGATGCGTTCGGCGGCGGCCGCGACGACGGGATCGTGCGTGACCATGAGGATCGCGCAGCCCGTCTCGGCGTTCAGGCGCTTCATGAGCGCGCAGAAGTCCTGCGCGGCGGGAGAATCGAGGTTGCCGGTCGGCTCGTCCGCCAGGACGACCGTGGGCTTCCCGACGAGGGCGCGTGCGATGGCGACGCGCTGGCGTTCGCCTCCGCTGAGCGCGGCGGGGAAGTGGCGGCGGCGCGCGGCGATGCCAAGCGCGTCCATGAGCGAGGCGACGCGTCCGCCGTCGTCGCGGCGGCGGTCGAGCAGGAGGGGCAGCGCGATGTTCTCCTCGGCGGTGAGCGTGGGGATCAGGTTGTAGTCCTGGAAGATCAGGCCGACGTGGCGTCGGCGGAAGACGGTGGCGTCGCGGTCGGACATGCCGGTGAGATCCTGTGCGCCGATGCGGATCGCGCCCGCGTCCGGGGCGAGCAAGCCGGCGACGAGGTGGAGCAGCGTGCTCTTCCCGGAGCCGCTCGGGCCCATGACGGCCTCGAACCGGCCTTCCGGCAGGCTGAAATCGAGATTCCGGATGACGTGGATGGCCGCTTCGTCTTTTCCGAACGACTTTCGGATGCCGGCGGCCGCGACTGCGGTGAGGGGTTTTTGCATGGGTTGGAAGGTGTTGACTGGCTTTTCAGTATCAACGCCTCGCACGCCCCGATGGTTCGCATGCGATTGGACTTCTCTGCTTGCATCCCTTTTCGCGTATTTCGCGTTTTTCGTAGTTCCCGCCCCCCACTCGGCGAAGCCGCCCGAGCCACCAGTTTTCAGTTCCCAGTTTCAAATTTCCAATTTCCAGTTTCAAGTTTCAAGTTTCCAGTCTCCAGTTTCAAATCCCCTAGCCGCTAGCCCCTAGTACCTAGCACCTTCTCTCCTCCCCCCTCACCCGGCGCAGCCGCCTAAGCCCCCAGTTTCCAATTTCCAATTTCAAGTTTCCAGTTTCAAGTGTCCACCCACCATCGCACTATTATTTATAAATAGTGCATTGTAAACGCACTAAAGCGAAAAATATCTTGCACTCTGCTTCGCGACGTGCTACCGTCTCAGTTGTCGTCAAGAAAGCAGGAGGTGCATGTATGGACTATGTGCGTGTCGTGGCCGACCAGAAGGAAGAACTGGCCGTCTTCGCCAATCGACGGCTTTGCGCCCGGGAACAAGAATCCCGGATCGATCTGGACAGCGACCAGGCCCAGATCGTCATCGGCGTTCGCCGGAGCGGCAAGTCCACCTTGTGCCAAAAGGTTCTGCGCCAGAACGGGGTCGGCTATGCCTACGTGAATTTCGACGACGAGCGACTGCTCGGATTGAAGCCCGAGGCGCTCGACTCCCTGCTCGAAGCGCTCTATGTGGTCTACGGCAAGTTCACCCATCTGTTTCTCGATGAGATCCAGAATGTCGAGGGCTGGCATTTGTTCGTCAACCGTCTGCTTCGAAGGGGCGTTCGGCTCCTCCTGACGGGATCGAACGCCAAACTTCTCAGTTCCGAGCTCAGCACGCATTTGACCGGACGGTTCAATCAGATCGAGATGTTTCCCTTCTCTTTTTCCGAATTCCGGCTTTTCAAAGGGCGTCACGTGCCCCAAAGCACCCTGGATCTTGCCGACCTCCGCACCGACTACCAGGAATACGAGATGCGGGGTGGCTTTCCCGAAGTCCAGACGCTTCAGGACCCCCGCGCCTACGTCCGCACCCTCTATGAATCGATCCTGCTGCGCGACATTCTGCAACGCTACCCGATCAAGTACGCGAAAGCATTCGCCGACGTCGCCAACGCGATCGCGCTCGGCTATTGCCAGGAGGTGAATTTCGCCGCGCTCGGCAGGAGTTTCAGCATCCGCAGCGTCCACACGATCCAGAACTACCTCGCCTATCTCGAACGCGCCTATCTTCTGATCCCCCTGCACAAATTCTCGTTCAAGGCGAAAATCCGGATTCGCAACGTCAAGTACTACGCGGTGGATCCCGCTCTGATGAGCTACGCCGGCGACCTCGCCGCCTCCGGACCCAACCGGGGATGGCGGATGGAGAACATCGTCTTCCTCGAACTGAACCGCCGCCGCGGCAGGGGGGACTTCGAGCTGTACTACTACAAGGGGCGACACGAAGTCGATTTCGTCCTTTTCCGAAACGGTAAAGTCGCCCAGCTCATCCAGGTGGCGTACGACATCGCAAACGAACGAACGCTTCGGCGAGAGCTGACCGCCCTCGCCTGCGCCTCCGAAGACCTCGGCTGCGACAACCTGCTCCTGATCACCCTCGCCGACGAAGGGCGCCACGACGCCGGGAACGGACGACAGGTCGACGTCGTGCCGATCGCCCGATGGCTGCTCGACAACAAATGACGCGCGCCTATAGACAATTTTCATTCCCGCGAATCTCCGCGAAGGGAAGGCGTTTTTCCCGGGCTTCGCCCGGCGCTGATCGCTGAAAAACAGCCTTCCCCCTCTGTAGGGATGGGCTTGAGGATCTGCGGAGGGAATGTTGAGTGATTAACGACGGCCGAAGGCCGGCAACATTCACTCCGCTTCGCGGAGATTCGTGGGAAGAAGAGATTGCCCGCGAAGGCGAGGCTAAGCAGAGGCGGGAGCTTTTCCGATTCGTAATCGTAATCATAATCGTAATCGTAATCGAGTACGAGTACGTGTACGGGCACGAGTACGCGTGACCGAGGAAGGGCGGGGCGTGTCCGCAGGACATGGCTCCGGAGGAGCCGCATTTGAACGCCGGGGCGGCGGAGTCTGCACGTGTGCAAGCAACGCCGTCCCCGGCGTCAAATGACGCCCCACCGCCCTCCCAATCCTGTCAATCTTGTAATCCTGTCAAAAACCACTCATCCTCAGATTCGCGTTCATTCGCGTCCATTCGCGGTTACTTCGCGTATTTCGCGTTTTTCGCGTTTTTCGTAGTTCCCTCCCGCCACTCGGCGAAGCCGCCTCAGCCCAATTTCAAGTTTCCAGTTTCAAGTTTCCACTCCCATTCGCGTCCATTCGTGGTTCCGTCTCCAACTTTGCGCCCTTTGCGTCCTTTGCGTGAAATCCTCCACCCAAGGAAACCCTGCACAACCCTTGCGCGTAAAATTGTCTCACGCCAAGCTGGGTTCCTTTACACAGAGAACAGCTAAGCCCCAGTTTCAAATTTCCAAATTCAAGTTTCCAATACGCCTCGTGATCTCCTCGGACGAAGGGGGCGCCAACAACGCACGGGCTTTCTCTTCAGTCAGAGAAGCCAGTTCGAACGCCCAGTCCAGCCTCTCGCTCTCGAAATCGGCGCGCTCCTTCTTCGATGCGGCAAGCCAGTCCGCCAGATCTCCGTAAACCTCCGCCAGCCCCCCAGGCCCCCCGCAGTCCTCGATCGCATCGAGACCCTGGGATTTGATGCAGGTGAAGGGCACCGCCGTCGCCTTGTCGGCCATCCGGGTCACGACGATCTCCCAGCCGTCGCCGAAATCGTAGTCGATCGTGGCCTTGGCGCCGCGCACCGGCAGAAAGTCGCCGATCGGGGTCGACCAGACGTCCTCGTCCTTATCGCCTTCGAAATCGTCGCTCCCGTCGAAATCGGGGCGCACGGTGGAAGTCCAGCCGTCCTTTCGGGTGATTTTGCTGAGATGTCCACCAAGGAAATCGAAGACGCTCAAAGCGATGGCGAGCAGCGCTTCGACTGTGATGGATGGCGGCAGCGCGACGACGCGCTCGCTGTCCGTGTACCGCAGGGCAAGTTTGAGGATCAGGGTTTCCGAAGCGGTTGCCGCTTGCTTTTTCGCATTCATCTCTGTCTTCCTTTTCTCTTGTTGTTCGACGTCGGCTCGCTGTTTTCCCGCTTCGCATTCATGATCCCGCGACGGACAGTCCCGACAGAAAGACAGTATACCGTTTCGGTGCCGTGCCGAGCAATCAAAAGCCGTTCACCTCAGCAATTCGCAATATGGCCGATCTCGTTTGCAGCGGCGTGCTCGGAGAGCCCGCCCTACCTCGTAGACTCACCGTTTGGCGGTGATTTCGGGGTAGGGCGCGATCTCCGAGCGCGCCGTTT
>JAAZAI010000414.1 GCA_012514445.1 Lentisphaerota bacterium | reverse complement strand
GTCTCGATGGGCAGGTAGTAGAGCACGAGAAAAAGGCCGACGAGCCATCCGAACGTCTTGACTTCCTTTGAGTTCATGGCGGGGTATCATACAGCATTGTTGCACAACAACGCAACAATAGAATCACGTAATCGGTCTGTCGGTCAGAAGCCGGGGGTCGGCAGGTTGTCGCGAGGGTTCCGGGAACAAGCCCCGACCGCCCCCTGCACCCGTGCTGGGATCGCGAGGCTCCGCACTCGCATTTGTCTACACGGCGGGTGCGGAGCCCCGCGTTCCCAGGGGATCCGGCGCGGCGGCTTGATTCACGGGGCGCTGGTGCCCCGCTCAGAGCGCGGCGCGAGTGGCGTCGACGACATGACAGTTGCAATCTTGTTTCGAAGCATGTTCAAAATTCAGACTTCCTGTTATGTTGAGCACCACATAACAGGAAGTCTGAATCTCGAACGCAAGTTCAAGATTACGGAAGCGGGTTCAGGGGCGCACGAGCCGCGCGCGAAGATCGCCGGAAGGGAAGGAGAGGGGAGCGGGGGCGCCGTCGCCGACCGCGATGTCGTACTCGCCGTGGAAGGCGCGGAGGGAGCAGGTGCCGTCTTCGCCGGTGGTCAGCTCGGCTTCGGTGCGCCAGCGCTTCGTCACGAGGTCTACATACGCCTGCCCGGCGGGGCGGATGCTCCAGTCGCGGTTCCACAGGGCCGCGTTCGGCGCGTAGTGGGCGCCGGCCCAGAACCCCCATTGCGTGACGCCGACGAAGGCCGGATGCGCGAAGGCGATGATGATCGAATCGCGCAGCATGTCGGCCTGATAGGCCTGCTGGTCGGGGTCGGAGGCATCGCCGATGTTGACGTCGAGTTCGGTGTACTGGAGCTTCTTGCCGTAGTAGCCGGCGAGGTGGTCGTAGTATGCCCAGAGGCCCTCGGCGCCCGTCTTTCCGGCGTAGTCCATCGCGACCGCGCCGCCGTGGCACTGGCTGCCGAGTGCGTCCAGCGGCGCGCCGCTGCGCACCAGGTAGTCCACCCAACCGCGGCAGTTCTCTCCGAGCAGGTTCTCGGGGAAGCTCCCGATCTCCATGCCCGCAGGACCGAAACCCGGCTCGTTGAAGGTGAGCCGGGCGTCGGGCGCGGCCTCGTGCGCCGCGCGGTACCAGTCGAGCATCGCCTGCGGGCCGAGGAGGTCCACGTAGGTGTAGGTCTTGACGCCGACCCGCAATTCACCCAACGTGATCGGCGTGTCCAGCGTCACAACGCGATTGGCCGTCAACGCATACGTGAGCTTGGCGACGTCGCCCGTGGTCGCGGGAACCGTTGCGCTCGCCCAGTTCGCCGCATTGCTCCAGATGCCGTCCGCGTCCACGGCCCAGGTGTTCGTCACCGTGGCGCCGGCGTTCAGGGCGAGAGCGCCGAAAACGCCGATCGCCGCGGCCAGCGTCCGCAGTCGTGCGATCCGGCGTCCATCGAGCCGGCTGTCATCTTTCCGTTTGCCTCTGCATGATTTCATCGCTCATCCTCCTTGGGTGTTGTGTTTTGATTCGTCGACCGGCCTCCGTTTGACGCGTCTCGGCGGTTTGGTCTTGAGCGGCGCGGTGGACTCCCGGACGGTCAGCGTCTCCGGCAGAACCCGGTGCTTCGGCCCGAGAGACGGGTCGGCGAGGTGTTCAACGACCATTTCCGCCGCCGCGCGTCCTGCGGCGCGGCCGTTCAAATCAATCACCGTCACCGCCGGGTACAAATACGGAAGCGGATACTCGTCGTTGAACGCCACCAGACTCACGTCGTGCGGGATACGCAGCCCGACCGCCTGCAACGCGCGAATCAGCAGAATCGCCGTATGGCAACTGTAGGCGATGACCGCCGTCGCCTTCTGACGGACCACCACTTCGCGGACGAAGGCGTCCGCGTCCTCGACGAACCACCTGTCTTCCGGCTCCATGGGCGTGGCCCCTGCGCCGCGCATGATCTCGATATAGGCATTGCGGCGCACGTTCACGCTGGGATGTTCCCCCATG
>JAAZAI010000413.1 GCA_012514445.1 Lentisphaerota bacterium | reverse complement strand
CCCCGATACCCGCGCAAATTTTAAACGGCAAAAACCATGCGCCTTGTCCTCTATAATATCCGATACGCGACCGGCAGACGCATTGCGCGCGCTTGGATGGACATCCTCCGCCGCACGGACGACCACTTCAAAACCATCACCGATTTC
Source organism: Lentisphaerota bacterium (assembly GCA_012514445.1). Taxonomy (GTDB): domain Bacteria; phylum Verrucomicrobiota; class Kiritimatiellia; order RFP12; family UBA3636; genus JAAZAI01. The sequence continues at coordinate 8,427 of JAAZAI010000413.1, read as the reverse complement.
ATCTCCGAACTCAAGCCAGACATCGTCGGGCTTGTGGAAGCCGACGGCGGATCCTTTCGCATGCGCCACAGGCATCAGGCGCAGCAGATGGCTCTCGCAATCGGGTTCCCGCACCACACGTTCGGCGTCAAGTACAAGGCCAGCGGACTTTTGCGTCACTTCCCAGTCTTCTCGAAGCAGGGCAACGCACTGCTGACAAAGGGTGGAATTCAACGCGAGCGCTTCCACTACTTCAAGCATGGTTTCAAGCGGCTCGTCATCGAGCTCGAACTTGAGAAAGCCACCCTCTTTCTCGTTCACCTTTCACTGCGCCGCAATGTCCGGCGTCACCAATTGCTGCGCCTCCAGCAACTCGTCGCCGATGCCTCCAAGCCTTGCATCGTGGCTGGAGACTTCAACGCGCTGATGGGACCGGACGAACTCAAGGGCTTCCTTGAGGCAACGGGCATGAACAAGGCCAACAGCGACAACGCACCGACATACCCGAGCTGGAATCCAAGCCACGTGCTCGATTTCGTCTGCTACTCCCCCAAACTGAAGCTGAATGCCTTCACGCTGCCGAAGGTCACGCTTTCCGATCACCTGCCGCTCGTGTGCGACTTCGAAGACCTCTCAGCCTGAAGCGACCGTTGCTCCAAACTTATTGAATGGCTTCGCTACGCTTCGATCGCCGCCTTGGCGGTCTGGGCGGCGCGGAGGCGGGCCATGTCGAACTTGAGCGACCGATCGAAGGCGACGACGCCGTTCTGCTCCTGGAAGACGTCCGTGAGCTGCGTGTAGCAGTAGCCGAACATGCGGGGATTGTCTAGCAGCACGTGGCAGAGTCCCTCGAAGCGGGCATAGAATTCCTCGATGGACTTCGGCCGGTTGCCGTAGCCCCAGGAGGCCTCGCCCTCCTTCGCCTCGGGATTCCACCAGATGCCGCCGAATTCGCTCACGAAGAAGGGCTGGCCCGCGTAGGGCACGCTGATGGCCCGGTGGTTTCCGCCAATGTTGACGAAAGGCCTGCCTTCGGAGAGGCCGGCATGATTGTCGCGGAATTTCTCGACGTCCTGCTCGTAGTCATGGCAGTCGTAGACGTCCGCTTCGCGGAGACGGTGCGAGTAGCCGGAGGCGTCGAGAACGGGCCGGGTGCGGTCGCAGGCCTTCGTCGCGTGGAAGAGTCCCGCGGTCAGGTCGTCGAGGGCGAGGATGCCGTCCTCGATCTCCTGCCACGTCTCGTTGAGCGGGCACCAGCCGATGATCGACGGGTGGCTGTAGTCGCGCAACAGAACTTCCGACCACTGGGCGAGCAGCGCGGCGGCGGGCTGGTGGACATGGGGCGAGCCGCGTTCGACTTGATGGCGCACGCCCCAGTCGCCGAACTCGCCCCAGACCAGATAGCCGAGGCGGTCGGCATGATAGAGGAAGCGCTCCTCGAAGACCTTCTGGTGGAGGCGCGCGGAATTGAAGCCGGCCTCCATGGACAGGCGGATGTCCTGAACGAGCGCCTCGTCGCTGGGCGCCGTCATCAGGCCGTCCGGATAATAGCCTTGGTCGAGGACCTGGCGCTGGAAGACGGACTTGCCGTTGATCTTGAAGGCGAAGCCGTCGAGCGTGACGGCGCGCATGCCGGCGTAGCTTCGCGCCGCGTCGACGACCGTCCCGTCTGGCGTGACCAGCTCGAGCGCGATGTCGTAGAGGAATGCGTTGCCGGGCTCCCAGAGGCGCAGGCGGTCGGCGGGGACGGGCAGATCGAGAGCGGGCGAGAAGTCGGTGTCGGCCGGCGCCTCCGCACGGCAGACTTCGCCCCGGTCGTCGGAGAGAACCGCCACGAGCCGCAGCCCGGCGGAGGGCCCGGAGAGGGGCGCCTCCACGCGAAAGCGGGCGGCGCCGAGCATCGGCGTGATGCGAGGCCGCTGGAGGGATGTCGCAGGGACGGGCTCCAGCCACACGGTCTGCCAGATGCCCGTCGTGCGGGTGTAGTGGCACCCGGCGTTCGCATAGCCGTTGGATTGCTTGCCGGAAGGCTTCGCCGTCCGGTTGTCGTCCCGGGCGCGCACGACGATCGTCGCGGTTTCGCCGGCTTTGACGAGATGTCCGATCTCGGCGGAGAAAGGCGTGAAGCCGCCGCGGTGGCGGGCGACCTCCACGCCGTTGACCCAGACCGTGGCGTCGTAGTCGCAGGCCTGGAAGTGGAGGAGGATGCGCGGCTCGTTCCAGCCCGCGGGGATCGCGACCTCGCGGCGGTACCAGGCGGCGTTGAGGAAGTCGGTGTTCTCGACGCCCGAGAGCTTCGACTCCGGGCAGAACGGCACGACGATGCGCGAGGCCAGTTTGCGATCCAGCAGGCCGCGGTGGATGCCGCTGTCGCCGGAGTCGACTTCAAACTGCCACTCGCCGTTGAGGCAGAGCCATTTCGGACGGACGAACTGCGGGCGGGGGTATTCGGAACGGGGGAGTGTTTTTTTCATGGTTTGCGGATGGTGTTTGACAGTGTGGTGGTTGTGAATCTTAATCGTAATCCTAATCTTAATCCTAATCTTAGTCTTAATCTTAATCTTAATCTTAATCAACGCGCTCGAAATCACACAGAGCGATTACGATTACGATTATGATTACGATTAAGATTATGAATTGATCTGCCTGATCCACACGAGCATTTCGCCGGGCTTGCGGTTGGCCCAGAGGAAGTAGGGAATGGCGGTCACCGTGCAGGCCGTGCGCGGCCAGGCGCCAAAATCGCCGTAGAGGGGATCTTTCCTGCCCTGCGGTTTCGTGCGGACGGCTTTTGCCCGGATGACGGGAACGCCGCCGAGAATACGCCCTTTCCCAAAGGTCACCTCGAATGCCGGATCGGGAAGCAGAGCAATGCCGTTCAAGTCGGCGCCGTTGTCGACGGACTCGATGCAGTAGACGACGGGGCCGCGCCGCAAGGCGATGCGGCCCGCGTTCTGGCGCACGGCGGGATGGGCTTCGACGCGGTCGACCGTCATCGACAGGGAGAGGGTCACGACATCGCCGGCGCGCCATTCCCTTTGAATGCGGGCGTAGCCCTTCGACAGCGCGGCGGCGAGCTTGATCTTCCTGCCGTTGACTTTGACGACGGCGGATTTGCACCAGCCCGGGATGCGGATGGCGAGGCACCAGACGGCCGTTTTCTCCGGCGCGATCTCAAGCGCGATCTCGCCCTCCCACGGGTAGTTCGTCTTTTGCACGACCCTGACGGACTGGCCGGAGACTTTCAGCATCGACACGCTTTCCGCGTACTGGTGCACGGCCAGTTCATCTCCGCGCGACGTGTACAGGAAACTGGGGACGTTGGCGATGAAGCGGGCGATGTTCGTCGGGCAGCAGGAGCAGCCAAACCATTCCTGGCGGCGGTAGTGGTAGCCTTCCTTGACGAAATTGCCGTTGCCGTCGAATCCCGGATGAGCCGCCAGTGGATTGCCGTAGAAGAAGCGGCGACCATCGACGGACACGCCCGAGATCGTCCCGTTGTACAGAGCCTGCTCGACCACGTCCGAATAGGTCGAGTCGGGCTGCCAATCGAGCATGCGGTGCCCCCAGAACGCCATGCCGATGGCGGCGCAGGTTTCGAGATAGGCGCTTTCATTCGGCAGATCGTAGTCGGCGGTGAAGCCCTCGTTGCGGGCGATCTGCCCGATGCCGGCGGACACATGCATCTGGGTGCTCGTCAGAACCTTCCACAGACGCTTGCAGGCCTGGAGCAGCGACGTGTCGCCGGTCGCGCCGGCGACGGCGGCCATGCCCGTGTAGAGGTAGGTGGCGCGGACGGCGTGCCCGACAGGTTTCTTCTGGTCGCGTACGGGGATGTGGGACTGGCTGTGTTCGTAGGTCTTGAGCCAGTAGTTCTTGGGATCTTCGCCGCGGGCGATGGCTTCCTGGTCGAAATAGTGCGGGTGCTGTCCGCGCTCGTCGATGAAGTACTCGGCGAGGTCGAGGTAGCGGGACTGTCCAGTGGCGGAGTGGAGGCGGACGAGGGCGAGTTCGATTTCCTCGTGGCCGGGATAGCCGCGGCGCTGGCCTTCGCCGCGCCCGAAGACGGTGGCGATGTAGTCGGCGTAGCGGCAGGCCACGTCGAGGAACGTCGTTTTGCCCGTGGACTGGAAATGGGCGACGGCGGCCTCGATGATGTGGCCGGCGCAATAGAGCTCGTGGTTGTCGCGGAGGTTGGTCCAGCGGTTCCGGGGTTCGACCGTCGTATAGTGCGAATTGAGGTAGCCGTCGGGCTGCTGGGCGGAGGCGAACCATGCGACGACCTCGTCGACCTTGGCCTCGAGGGCCGGATCGGGATGGGCGGCAAGGCTGTAGCTGCATGCTTCGACAAGCTTGGCCACGTCGGAATCCCAGAAGATGTGCGGTTGATTCGGCTGCCCGGGCTTCCAGGTCTGCCGCAGGGCGTCGATCCGTCCCGTCTCCTCGCACCGCTGGAACACGATGGGCAGCGTCTCCCGACGGTTGACGTCCATCTTCTTTTTCCAGAATCCACCGGAGATCCGGACTTCATGCGGGGAAAATGACTGGGGGCTTGCGGGGATTTTTTTTGCTTTGTTCATGGGTTTCACGCTTTCAGGCGTTCGCGGTAAAAGCTGTGGGAGGCGACGAAGGAAAGCCTACCATGCCAGGGAAGTGAAGGCCATTGCCGCGCCTCGCAAAAACATGTCCGGGAATTGCGGGCGGTCTTCGCCGGATCGTAGGGGGTGCGCGTCAACATCGTTGCCGCGCACCAAGGGTTCAGGGAAAAGGGTTCAGGGTTGACATGTCAGTCGCCGGGGGGCGGCAGGTTCTCGCGAAGATTCCGGGAACAAGACCCGGCCGCCACTTTGCACGGCGGTGTGCGGGGCGCTGGGATCGCGAGGCTCCGCACTCGCATTTTTCTACACGGCGGGTGCAGAGCCCCGCGTTCCCAGGGGGCTCGACCTCGGCGGCTTGTTTCTCGGGGTGCTGTAGCCCCGCTCAGAGCGCGGCGCGAGCGACGTCGACTACACGGCGGTTATCATCTTGTCTCGAAGCATGTTCAAAATTACAATCCGGTGCGGCGGCACTCGCGTGGTTCCTGTATCTTGTCGAAATCGTGGAGATCTTCCGGTCGACATCGCGCCAGGATGCCGACACCGGCGACTGATCGATTACTTCTCATTTCCTTTTTTGGTGTACTCAAAATCAATGACATCTCAATATATTGAAAAAGCAAGCTTAACGTATTGCTTTGCAACATCTGAACCCTGAACCCTTGCTCCTCTGCGAGTCAACTATCTTGACTCGCACCCGATTGGAGGGAACCTGCAGGCAACAGGCCGAGGGCCTGGCCGTCCCACCCCGCTCCGCGCCCGGCGTGAACCCCTGCCACATATTGTAATATTGAACGCGAATTCAAGATTACAATCGGCAATCGGATTTTTCACCTTGACGACGATCCGACGAGCGTGATGTGGTGCGTTTTGTTGAAGGCAAATATTTGTTCTACTATGAATTTGGGCACTTCAGTTCAGGGATTCCAGGCTCCGGAAGGCGCCGTCTCGCTCAAGGTCGTCGCGCGCCACACGGGGCTGTCGATCGCCACGGTCTCGCGCATCCTCCGCGGTCAGGGGAAGGCGACCTCGGCCACCCGCAGTCGCGTGCTGGAAGCCGCCCGGGAACTCAAGTACCGCCCCAATTTGCTGATCCGGGGCATCCAGACCGGACGCACCGGCATCGCGTCTCCAGCGGATTAGACCGTAAAGGAGAAGCGGTTCTTGCGATCCTTGACGAGGCGCGCCGTGGTGGTCTCCACGCGACCGCCGGGCAGCTTGATCCGCACCTCGTAGGTGCCGTAGAAGCCGCGCAGGTAGCAGGGTTTCTGAGGATCGAAGGTCACGGTCTCCCGGGTGGTCCATTCGTCGCGGACGAGGTTGCGGACGGCCTGGTAGGCGGGCTTGGGCTTGAAGGCGCGCGTCACGAGACCGCCTTTGAAGAAGTTCTCGTTCCAGAGCGAGCCCGCCGGGCTGTAGGCGGTGTCGTCCACGAGGTTCCAGTAGATGATGCCGTTGACGGCGGGGTGGCTGAACCAGAGGCGGTAGAGGCGTTCGATGGCGTAGGCCTGGAAGGCGAGGTTGTCGTTGCCGAGATCCTCGCGCGCGGTCACGGTGATCTCGGAGATGTTGAGCGGCACGCCGAGGCTTGCATGCGTATCGAGACAATCGACGAGGTGCTCCTGGTTCAGCATCGTGGCGGGGTAGTTCGCGAGCATCGCGTCGAGGTCGCGTTCGAACATGTGGTACTGGAGGCCGAAGCCGCCGACACGGTGGCCGGTGCGCATCAGGTTTTCGACGAGCATCGTGGCGGGCGTGTAGCGGTCGCGCAACGCGCCCCAGACGGCGTAGTCGTTGTAGTTGAGGCGGCAGGACTGGGGGAGATGGCGCTGGGCGATGTCGAAGGCGAAATGCGCGTGCGAAGGCCCGGGAACCTTGGGATGGTCGCGGAAGCCGTTGTCCACGACTTCGTTGACGACGTCCCAGTTCTGGATGCGATCGCCGTAGCGCTCGGCGATCTCGCGGACGCGCCGCTCCCAGCGGTTGGCGAGCAGAGGGTCGTCGGCGTCAAGCCAGTTGGGGACGAAGGCATGCCACACGAGCGGGTGGCCTTTGGGGGTGATGCCGTGCGATTCGCAGAATTCCAGCAGCGCGTCGACGGGCGGGCGGCGGTAGACGAACGGACTGTCCTTGGTGAAGCGCGGCTTGCCGGGTTCGACTTCGAGATCGGACCAGTAGAAGGGGATTACGGCGAGGTTGAAGACGTCGGTGAAGAGCGCCTCGTAGGCCTCGTTCTCGCCGGCGCCCTCGAACTGGCGGTAGACGAAGGCGTTGCAGCCGAAGTCGAAGTCGTGCCGCTTGAGGGTGAAAGTCACCTCGGCGCCGGGGACCTTGGCGCCCTTGGCGTCGGCGACGGTGAAGGAGGCGGTGCCCTTGCGGTGGAGTTCGATGCCGTGTTCGATGCGGGCGTCGACCTCGGGGTGGGGCGTGAGGAGGTTGCGGGCGAGTTGCTTGACGGTGTCGTTCATGGTGGCCTCGGGGCTCCTGGTGATTGAGCGGTTTCTTTCATCATACGACATACGCGGATACCCGTGCAAGTCCCAAGCCGAGATCAACAGCAATTCGCAATATGGCGGCATCTTCTCTGTAACGGCGTGCTCGGAGAGCCCGTCCTACCCTGAAAACTGCGCAAAACGGGGATTCCACGTGGTAGGGCGCGATCTCCGAGCGCGCCGTTTCCTGGGTTCCCGCCCCTATTGCGAATTGCTGCGAGATCAACCGAACACGACCTTTCCGGCCACTATGCCACCACGGGTTCCCGGTAGAGATACTGCTGGAAGCCGCAGAAGAGGCGTTTGATCTCGTCGGGGGCGCCCAGATCGGCAAGGGCGTCGGAGATCGAGTCGTTGTACTTGAGCTTGAGCAGCGGCGTCAGCTTGCCCGTGTCCAGCTCGTCCACGCCGACCGAGACGTAGTGGTCGAGCACGAAGTCCAGGAAGACCTGCTGCCGTCCCTTGAAGTGCACGTTGATGTCCGCCTTCGCCTTGATCGCGCGTTCCTGGCGGGTGATGGGCGGCACCGCGTAGGCGATGTGCGCGAGCACGTCGAAGAGGTCGCTCTTCTCCGCGTCGATGATCTTCTGCATCTCGGCGAGCTGTTCGCGCCCGAAGCCTTTCTCGGCCAAGCCCTCCAGCAAACGCCTGCGGGTGTCCGGTGCGCTCCAGATCGCGCGGAGCTCCGCTTCGTTCTTGAAGAACTCCGGGAGCTTGCCGAAGAGCGATTCCATGAACTTCTGCGCGGTCATCGGCGTTCCGTCGGGATGCCAGAAGGTCGTCACGATCATGTGCTGGATCGTGCGCTCCTTGCCGTCCGCGAGCTTCACCTTCACCTTCGCGACCTTGCCGCAGACGCAGGGGATTTGACCGCAGACCGGGCAGGGCTCTTTCCCGCACACGCACGGGCGGCGTCCGCAGACCTCGCAGACCCGCCCGCCGCAGACGCAGGGGCGCTGGCCGCAGACGGGGCAGACGGGTGGCGGAGGCTTCTCGCAGACACAGGGATGGCAACCGCAGTCCGGGCACGTCTGGCGATCGAGAGGCTCGCCGTCCCACTCGGGGTCGCTGAAGAGGTAGTGGGCCTTCACGAAGTCGTAGATCGTGAAGTAGTCCTTGCCGTCGTAGAGCCGCGTGCCGCGCCCGATGATCTGCTTGAACTCGATGATGGAGTTGATCGGACGCATGAGCACGATGTTGCGCACGTTCCGGGCGTCCACGCCGGTCGAGAGCTTCTGCGAGGTGGTGAGGATGGTGGGGATCGTCTTCTCGTTGTCCTGGAAGTCCCGCAGGCTCTGCTCGCCCAGTTCCCCGTCGTCCGCCGTGACGCGCACGCAGTAGCCGGGGTCGGGACTCGTCTT
>JAAZAI010000049.1 GCA_012514445.1 Lentisphaerota bacterium | reverse complement strand
GCCGGGTTGCTGGATTCCGCCCACGTGTCGAGATCGGCCAGGTCGGTGTCGGCGTCGCTGACGGTGAAGGATACGGCCAGCGAGCCGTCCTCGTTCAGGCTCTTGTTCGCGATATTCGAGATCTCAGGCAGGTAGGGCGCGAAAACGAGGGTGTAGGAATCGGTTCGTGAGAACGTGCCGACGGAGGAGTCGATCCGGAGCGTCGCGGTTCCGGACTTGTTCGCCTTGGGGGCGACGGTGAACGTCGCCCGCGTCTTGGTGGCGTTGTAGGTCGTCGACGCCGGGTTGGCGATGGTGCTCCCGCTCGTGATCGAGGTCGAGAAGGCCATGTTCGTCGGCGCGTAGTCGACCACGACGATGCAGGGATCGCCCGGGGTCGTGGTGATCAGTCTCGAGGCTCCGGTGTTGAACGTAACGTTCGTCGTCTGTGCGGCCAGCGGAAGCGGCAGGAACCCGGGCAGGAGCAGGGGCGCCCCCAGGAGCAGGTGGCGCGCGGAGGTCAAGAGCTTCTGGGTATTCATTCGGTATCCTCCTGCCCGGGTGCGGTGTCGGAAGCGGCGTTCACGCTACTTTCAGAACGGTGGAATCGCGTCAAGGGAACGAGATCCGGCGGCGCAGACGGCGGCACGGGGGCTTCCGGCAGCCTCAGCGCCGCCGCCTGGGCCGCATCGACCGCCACGGCGGCGCGCGCCAGGAGATTGCTGTTGAACGCCGCCTCCACCCGGTCGCGCCGGTCGCGCAGCAGGCGGCGGCGCAGGGTATCCGCGACCTCCTCGAAGGGTGCCTTGCGTGTTTCCCGCTGGTCCTGCTTCATGACGACGTACAGCCCCTCCCCCGTTTCGATCACATCGCTGACGCCGCCCACGGGGAGGGCGAAGCCCGCCTCGACAATGGCAGCCGGAAGCGGATAGGCGTCGCGTCCGATCTCGAGCCAGCCGATGTCGCCGCCCCGGTAGCGGCTCGTCGCGTGCTCCGAGGCTTCGGCGGCCAGTGCGCCGAAACCGGGAATCCGGCCGTCGCGCGTCGCCTGGGCGGGGGCGTCGAGATACGCCTGCCGCGCCTGGCGCAGGGCGGCCCTCAGCGCCTCGGCGGACGCGTCGTTCCCGCGCGCGGCGGACTTGCGGTGGAGGATCGCCAGGCGCGCCATCGCAGGGCGCGCGACTTCCGCGGCGTGGGCGTCGTAGAAGGCGCGGAGGTCGTCGTCGGTCACGGTCACCCGGCGTTTCTCGGCTTGAAGCGTGTGATCGAGCCATTGCGACAGCAGAAGGTTCTCGCGCTCGCGACGGGCTTCGGGGGCGTTGACCCAGGCGGAGGTGGACGCCTCCTGGAGCATCGCCGTGCGCAGGACGAGCGCGTCCAGGACGCTTGCGGCGTCGGCGACAGACTGTCCGGCGGTGCGCAGGCGCTGCGCCTCCGCCGCGACGTCGCCCGTGGTGATGACGGCGTCGCCGACACGGGCAAGGGGCGCGGGCGGAGGCGCCGGGGGCGCCTCCCGGCGGCAACCGGCCAGCGCGAGAAGGACGAGTACCAATGCCCTGACGGGCACACTACGAACGCGTGCGTCTGCTGCACGTGGATATGCCGGACGGTTACCTGCGCAGGATGAGCGCAAGGGGGCACGAGGCGGGCGTGCTCCGTTCGTAGTGGCG
>JAAZAI010000412.1 GCA_012514445.1 Lentisphaerota bacterium | reverse complement strand
GCAACCAGCGACAGCACGGGAATCAAGCATGAAAAACCTCGATTGGATTGAACAGAGGGGTGGCCTGGAACGAGCGGCGGCGGCGATCGCCCCGGCCGTGCGCGCGCTCTTCGCCAAGGGCGGCGCGGGCCGCGTCGCGTTCACCGCGCAGGAAGCGGTCGCCGCCGGGGACGCCAGCGCGCTTGGCATCGGCGAAACCGCCGGACTCGAGGAGGTCTACGCGGCGCTGCAGAAGGCCGCGCAGGACGGCGCGCGGCCGCGCGCCGTCCACGTCGCGGGCGTCGGCGCCTTCGCCGTCTCCGCGCAGGCCGACAAGGCCGGCACGCGACTCGCGGGCCGCATCGCCCTCGTGACGGGCGGGGCGCAGGGCTTCGGCGAGGGCATCGCGCGCGAACTGGCCGCGGCCGGCGCCACGGTCGTCGTCGCGGACTTGAACCTCGCGCTGGCCGAACAGGTCGCCGCCGCGCTCGACGCGGCGCACGGCGCGGGAACCGCCGCGGCGATGAAGGTCGACGTCGGCGACGAAACTTCCGTCGAGGCGCTCGTCCGCGGCATCGTCCTCCGCTTCGGCGGGCTCGACCTGCTGGTGAGCAACGCGGGCGTGTTGCGCGCGGGCGGCCTCGAGGAGATGACGCTCAAGGACTTCGAGTTCGTCACGCGCATCAACTACACGGCCTTCTTCCTGATGACCAAGTACGCCGCGCGGCCGATGAAGATCCAGGCGCGCTTCGATCCGGACCGCACGGGCGACATCGTCCAGATCAACTCGAAGTCCGGCCTCGAGGGCTCGAACAAGAACTTCGCCTACGCGGGCGGAAAGTTCGGCGGCATCGGTCTCGTCCAGAGCTTCGCCAAGGAGCTCGTCGAGCACCGGATCAAGGTCAACGCGATCTGCCCCGGCAACTACTACGAGGGCCCGCTCTGGAGCGATCCGGTGAAGGGCCTCTTCGTCCAGTACCTCAAGGCCGGCAAGGTGCCCGGCGCGAAAACGGTCCAGGACGTCTACGACTTCTACGTCGCCAAGGTGCCGATGCGCCGCGGCTGCTCGCCCGCCGACGTGGCGAAGGCGATCGCCTACTGCGTCGAGCAGACCTATGAAACCGGCCAGGCCATTCCCGTGACCGGCGGCCAGAACATGCTCAAGTAGCGTTTTCAATTAGGAGACATCCATCATGGCAACACCCGTCATCATGCCGCGCCAAGGGCAGTCCGTCGAAAGCTGCATCATCGGCAAGTGGCACAAGAAGCCCGGCGACGCCGTCGCCGTCGGCGAAACCCTCTTCACTTACGAAACCGACAAGGCGACGTTCGACGAGACCGCCTCCGTCGCGGGCACGCTGCTCGCCGTGTTCTTTCAGGAGGGCGACGACGTCCCCTGCCTGACCAACGTGTGCGTCATCGGCGCCCCTGGCGAGAACGCAGACGCCTTCGCACCCGGCGGCGCGCCGGCCGCATCTGCTCAGCCTGCGGCCGCCCCCGCTTCCGTAGCTTCAGCGCCAGTCGCCGCAGAGCCTGCGCCCGCCGTTGCTCCTGTCCAGCCGGCGGTCGCCGCCTCCGGCGCCGTGTCACCGCGCGCGAAGCATCTGGCCGAGCGCACCGGCGCCGATCTTCGCCAGGCGCAGGGCTCCGGTCCGGCCGGCCGCGTCATCGAGCGCGACGTGCTCGCGCTCGTCGCCGAAGGCCGCATGGCCACGCCCGCAGCCGGCGAGCACGCGGCCGGCATCGTCGGCACCGCGCTGGGCGGCCGCGTCGGCATCGCCGACACCGCGGCTCCGCAAGCCGCTTCCGCCGCTCCCGCCGCTGCGCCGACCGCTCCGGCCGCTGCTCCGACCGCTCCGGCCCGCCCGGCGGACGCCGCGGAATCGTGGACGGAGAAGCACCCCACGATCCGCAAGGTCATCGCGCGCTCGATGCACGATTCACTTTCGAAGATGGCGCAGCTCACG
>JAAZAI010000411.1 GCA_012514445.1 Lentisphaerota bacterium | reverse complement strand
CGCGTCTGGGCGCGCCATCCCGCCGATCGTCGTCGCGCCCATCGCCGAACCGCTTGTGGCGAGAAAAACACCCCAGTCGAACGCCGGCACGGGGCCGTCGCCCATGGCGATCACCGCGGCCGGGGCCGCGGGCGCGGTCGCGACGACGCCCGGCACGGCTCGCGCCGGACGCGGGGCGGTCTTCGCGTCGAGGTGAACGCGGGCGCCGAAATCGCGCACGAGCGATTCCAGCACGCGCATCTCGACCTCGGAGAGCGCGCCGGAGCCGAGGATGCGCACGTCCTTGCCGGCGAGCGAGGGCAGGTCGGCGCGGATGAACGAGCCGATGCGGCCGACTTCCTCGCGCACGGCGTCCTCGCGGGCGACGCCGCCCTTGACGAGCTGGCCGGTCATGATGGACATGAGGAACGCGATGCCGCAGACGATGCCGGTGAGCGTCACGACCGAGCGGCCGAGGCGGATGCGCAGGCCCTGGAGGACGACGCCCAGGGCGATCGAGGCGGGCAGCCTGACCTGATCGGGGATGGTGCCGCGGAGGGGCGCGAGGGCGGAGGCGGAAGGGGTGTCGACGGCATTCATGGGGCGAAGGTCAGAAGGGTGCGGAGGAGACGGCGCTGCGGATGAGGTTCATCGCGATGGCGGCCATGGAGATGAGACCGGCGCCGGTGAAGTAGCCGGCCATGATCGTCGGCCCCATGCGCAGGAAGTTGGAGGAGCCAAACTTGCGCTGGAAGTAGTAGCGGCCGACAAGGGCGCCGACGATCTCGAGCACCATCGTGTGGGGCAGCGCGCCGAGGCCGCGCACAACGCCGTAGACGAAGAGCGTGGGCAGCCCGAGCAGGCCGAAAAGCGCGAAGAGCCCCACGGTGACCCCGCCGCCCGCGAGCATCGCGACGGGGTGGACGGCCTTGGCGAACTCGGTGTCCGCGAACCCGCGCACGACCTCCGCGGCCCCGCCGGCGACGTCGGGGTGGAACGTCGAGGACCAGAGCAGCGTGTTGCTCTTGACCATCAGGTCCCAGTTGAGCTGGGCGGCCGGGAACATCTCGGAGGGAATGGGGCTCGCCTTCCAGATGAACGCCCAGAAGAGGAACGAGAAGAGGCAGAGGCACGGCAGCGCCAGCGCCTCGGCCTTCATCAGCGAGGTGAACCGCACGCCCGTGAGCTCGTTGACGCGGAAGGTCTGGGAGAAGGCGCCGTAGTTCTCGACGGGGATCGGCGCGAGCCAGATGTCCAGCGACTGGCTGCCGGAGAGGATGAACGCGCCCTCGCGCACGAACGGGATCGCCACCGCCTGGCCGGTGAGGCCCATGAGGCGCGCGTTGATGTACGAAATGAACGGATTGTAGAGGAAGCAGAAGACGATCAGGAACGGCAGGATGCCCTTGACCAGCGCGTTGCACAGCAGCACCATCGCCACGCTGGCCACCGCGTAGATCGCCACCGCGAGCCACACCGGGTAGTCGCCGCGCCCCAGATTCGGCGTGCGCCACAGCGATCCGAGCTGCGCCGCGCGCGCGTCCTGCGCGCTCGACCCCGCATGCAAGGCCAGGCGCGCGCGGCGCGCGCGGGACTTGCGGACTACGTCGCGCACGGTCGAGAAGACCGAGACCGCCGCGATGGCCGCCGCCGCGCCGAAGCCGAAGGACATCCAGAAGTCCACCGAGTTGACGAAGGTCGTGTTGACCGTGTTCATGCCGGGCTGCCACTGCGCGAGAACGCCCCCGGCCCGCAGCAGCGGGTTGACCACGGACGTGGCGGCGATCGCCGCGAACGAGCCCATGATCGCCCAGAACGGCAGCACCATGCCCGTCAGCACGATGCCCGGATCGATCACGAGACCCGTCGGCACGGCGGGCAGCAGGCCCTCGGTCATCGTCGTCGTGTCCAGATACGGCTGGGGGATGAGATAGACGGGCTTGTCGAGCAGCATGCCGGTGACGGCGGGGACGCCGACCTGCAGCATGCCGAAGCAGACGCCGATCATCGCGCCGAGCGAGAAGATCCGCCAGCGCGAGTAGATGCGGTGGCCGTCCTGGTCGATCTCGGGCTTCTTCGGCGCCCCCTCCTCCTCCTTCTCG
>JAAZAI010000048.1 GCA_012514445.1 Lentisphaerota bacterium | reverse complement strand
TCTGGTCCTACGGGCCCGAACTGCAGGAGATCATGGTCGCACACATCCGACTCCGCGAACGTCTTCGCCCCTACCTGCGCCGCATCTTCCGGGAAGCCTCGGAAACGCTTGCGCCGCTCATGCGGCCGATGTTCTTCGGTGCGCCTGACGATCCCGCCTGCCGCGATGTCGAAGACCAGTATTTCTTCGGCCCCGACCTCGTCGTGGCCCCCGTCTTCTCGGCGGGCGGCCGCCAGCGTCTTGTCTACCTCCCCTCCGGCACCGTCTGGCGCGACGTCCGCACGGGCGACTTCCACGAGGGCGGACGCTCCATCGTGAGTCCGGCCCCCCTGGCTTCCATCCCCGTCTTCGCACGAGTCGGCTCCGCCGTCCTCGCAGAGGCCTTTCCAGATCTGCCATGACACCCATCTTCCGCATCGTCTGTTTCGGCGACTCGATCACCGGATTCCGTCCCGGCGAACCGTACCGACATCGTTACCTCAAATGGACAGACCTCCTCGGCTTCGCGCTCGAGACGAAATTCGGCGCCGGATTCTGCGAGGTCGTCAACGCCGGCCATGCCGGCGACACCGCCTGTGCCCCAGACGATTCCGCGACGCCCGCCCCCTCCCCAGGAGCGCTATCCCGCCTCGGGCCTCAGGTTCTCAACCTGCGGCCCGATCTCGTCATCGTCCTGCTCGGGGGCAACGACTTCGCACCCGAAGCGGTATCCCGTCGTGGCGATCCGTCCACCGCCGTGCGCGAAAGCCTCGAGACGATCGGGAAGACCGTGCTCGCCTCCGGCGCTGGACTTCTCTTCTTGCAGTATCCCCCTGCACAGGCAGATCCCTCGGCGACGGCATGGAACCACCTGGAACTTGCCAACCCGGTGATCGCCGCCGCAGCCGCGTCGCTGTCAGCGCCCTGCGTCGATCTGGGACCAGCCTTCCGCGATGCCGAAGCCTCTGGCGTTCCCCGCGAGGCGCTCCGCGACCCCGGCGACGGCGTTCATCTCCGACCCGTCGGCGAACTGGTCTTCGCCCGGGGAATTCTGGGCCAATTCATGGCCGCGCTCAGCGCCAGAACGGGCATCGATCCCGAGCAACTCCCCCTGGACGAGGTGCGCCTCCTGCTTCGGAAGCATGGCGCCATCATGCCCGGCGACTACACTTCGTAGCCCCGGGAAGCCATCTCCGCGACCAGATCGGGCACCGGCACGGCACGGGGCGTGCAACGCCCTCGGACGGCCATGCGCGCGGCGATGGCGGCCGCTTCGCCCATCGCCATGCAGTCGGCGATGACGCGATAGCTGGCGAGCGCCTCGTGGTCTCCGCAGATGCATCGGCCGACGACGAGCAGATTCTCGAGGCCGACAGGAAGCAGCGCGCCGTAGGGAAGGTGATAGGGCTTGACCTTCTCGACGATGATCGACGGCTCGATGCGGTCGCGGCGGTGGATATCGATGTTCTGGGTGACGGTGAACAGGCCGTCCTCGAATCGGGCGCCGTTCACCACATGCTCCTTCGTCACAATCTTGTCGCAGACGATGCGGCGACTTTCACGGACACCCGGAATGGCGGAGAACGGGCCATACTCGATGCCTTCGAACTCCTCGCCGTACTGCTGGAGCAGCACGAAGAGCTCGTTCGCCTGGCGGCGCATCTCCACCAGCGCGGCGGAGAGCTGGACCGCGTCCGTGGGATCGTAGCCCGTGGCGTGCGCAACGGACTGGAACAAGGTCCGCTGCGTACCCACCACCACTTCCGGATGCCAGCGGTTGTATGGATACCAGTACGGTTTCCCGGATTTCGCAACCGCCGCCGCGATGATCGCCGTCATGCGCTCGTGGCTCAGCTTGCCTCCGGTGTAGTTCAACAGCGCCTGCGTCTGGGAAATCGCCTGCACCGCCCCGTCGCCGGGACGCCCCTGCTCGAACGCAGCGCCCGCCCGCGCGGCGACGTCCCCGTCGCCCGTGGCGTCGATCGTGATCCTGGCGCGCACGGCGGTCCGTCCGGACTTCGACTCGACGATGACGCCGCCGAGGCGACCCTGCTCGACAAGCGGCGCCACGACCAACGCCAGATACAGCACCCGCACGCCGCTCTCGGCGATCAAGTCGTCGAAATACGGCACGACGCGCCAGGGATTGTAGTAGGGCTTCGTCAGAATGCCCTCGGCGCAGAGATGGTCGTAGAACGCCTTCGCGAAACCGCCCTTGTTGGCGAAGTCGTTCAGCCACGACGTGACGTGCGTGATCATCCCGCCGCAAATGGCGCTGCGCTCGACCAGCACGACCGACAGCCCCTCGCGCGCGGCGCAGACGGCCGCGGCGATGCCCGCCGTGCCCCCGCCGCAGACGACGACGTCCACGTCGAAGGCGACGTCGGTCTTCCGAGAAGACTCTTCTATCTGCATTCGATCTGTTGGCGGACTCTTCATTTCTCATCCTCTCTTCCAGCGGTCATGCGTGAACGACGCACGGGCGTCCCTCCGGCCCGGCGCAATCGACTTCGAATTCCCGGATGCGCAGGCCCTGCACGTCGCGGGTGTAGAGGCCGTGCGCCGGGAGGCCGTCGCCCAGATCGCGCCGGCCGCCCTCGGTCGTCGCGAACATGTAGGGCGTGGGATACTGCTGGTCGCTGGGCGGGACGGGCTCCGGCCGCGGCCCCGCCTCGAAACCTCCCGTCCGGCGCAAGTGGATGTCCGCGAGCGCGACGTCTCGCACCGGCGAAGCCGGACAGCCGACGATGAACGGCGTGCAGCGGAAGCCGTCCGCCTGGACGCCCGAGATGACGACCCGCTCGATCGTCCCCGGGCGCGGTGTGCGGTATGCCTGCTGCCTGGACCGCCGGGGCGTGACGACGAGATAGAAAGGACACTCCACGTTGTCGATGACGAAATTCCGGAACGCGACGTTGCGCGCGTGCCCGCCATCGCACAAGGCGATGTGGATGCCGCCCTCGGCGCCCTTCAGGTCGTCGTCGGGATTGTGCACCACGATGTTGTTGAACGCAATGTTCTCGAACCGACCGCTGCTCTCGGTGCCGATCTTGACGCCGTTGCACCACGTTCGGATGATGCAGTTGGTCACCGTCACGTTTCGCACCCCCGGCGGATCGGGCTGCGTCGCGTCGGTCTTGAGGCAGATCCCGTCGTCCGTCACGTGCAGGTCGCAGTCCGCGATCGTCACATGCTGAGAATCCACGACGTCGATGCCGTCGGCGTTGATCACGTCGAAATGGTGCATGAAGACGCCCCGCACCGCGACGTGGCGGCAGTTGTTGAACACGAGCGTCCAGCCCGGCGAGTCGTAGATCCGGACGCCTTCCACGACGACGTGGCGGCAGCCTTTGAAGAGCAGCATCTTGCCAGGCCGCCGCCCCTTGAGCGACCCCCACTCCGTCGGCTTCTCGTTCATCCACGGAATGATCCAGTTCGGCGACTGCCCGTGGATCTCGCCCATGCCCGTGAGGCCGACGTGCTCCGCGTCCTCCGCCAGCAGCAGATGCGTCTGCTCGGCGTAGTCCTCCAGCCTCGGGCTCGCCCAGAGGCGCGCGCCCGGCTCCAGATGCAACCGCACGCCGCCGCGAAGCCGCATCGGCCCGACCGCGTAGTCGCCGGCCGGCACGAGCACCGTGCCGCCGCCGGCCGCGTGCGCCGCGTCGATCGCCGCCTGGATGCCGACCGAGTCCAGAACCGCCCCCGCTTGCGGGTGGCGGATGACCGCCATCGTACCCGGCTCGTAGCGGATCCACTTCATGACGGAATTCGTCAGCGCCAGCTCGCGCGTCTCGCTGGCCACCCCTGCCGCACCATAGTCTCGAACGTTGTCCATGTCGATCAGTCTTCCAGCTTGAGCACCGACCAGGAGGCGGGATTCTCCACCAGAACGTAGCCGGCGTCGAGCGGATCGAGCTTCCAGCGCTCGTGCGAGGTGTCCGAGTCGTTGACGCGCAGTTCGAGGGCGAGTTGCGCGCCGGCCTCGGGCTTGAAGCCGGGGAATTCGGACCAGGGCAGCGCGATCTCGCCCGCCCAGCCCTGCGGCGTCTTGCCGAGGAAGAACTTGGCGTCGGCCACGTCCTTCAGGATGCCCGCCTCGCGGTCCATCAGCTTCGCCACGATCGGAATCCCTTCGCCGGACGTCGGCGTCAGGAAGAACTGGTGGTCCAGCGGTCCGTAGCCCGGGTTCTCCTCGCGCACCTCGGTGCTGACGAACAGCTCGACGCTGTCGTCGCGGTAGAGCTTGGCGCGGGGCTGCTTGTTGAACATCTCGTTGTCGCGCATGTTGACGCCGATGTAGAGATGGTCGGCGTCCCAGGCCAGATAGGCGAGGCCGCTCGCATCGTCGCCGTTGACCTTGGGATTCTGCATGTACAGCTCCGTCGCGCCCTTCCAGTCGTCGAACTTCCCGTCGAGCGCGGGCATCTTCATCCTGCGCGCCACGCGGACGTTGCGGACCGGCTTCTCGGGCTTCGGCCAGCGGTCGGCGCGCAGTTCCGACGTCGCACCGGCGACCGCGGCATCCGAAAGCCCGCAGACGTACGTGACGTAGGCATCGAGCGACAGCTCGATCTTGCCGTTGTCGGTCGCCCGGCGCTTCTCGCGCCCGAACATGTCCGTCACCGCCACCTCCGCCACGCCCGTGTCGACGACCACCTTGAGCGACTCGCCGCGGGTGAAGAGCGCGAGGCGGTTCTCGCCGTCCTTGCGGTAGGCCATCGCGCCGATCCCGGGGCCGTACCACAGGTCGCCGAGGTACTTCCCGCCGTCGATCATGCGCGCGGCGTTGGCGTGGGCGATGAGCACCGGCTTGGGCTGCTGGTTCTTGCGGATGTAGCCGTACCAGTCCTCGTGATAGGTGGGATTGTTCTCGCTCTGCCCCAGCCAGTGCGGAACGAGCGCCTTGGCGTCCTCCGCATAGAGGGAGAGCGACTGGCGAGCCACGTTGCCGGCCTGATCCAGCTCGGTGCGCTTCGCCGGCCCCGCCGGACAGGAATGGCTGCCGTATTCGGTGATGTAGATGTCGATCTCGCGGCCTGTCTTCTCGGCGATCCACTTCTTGTACGCCCGCAGGAACGCACGGTCCTCCGACACGCCGTACGGATGCAGGCAGACAATGTCCATCCCCTCCATTCCGCCGGCGTCGATCACCTTGGCATCGTAGCCGTAGTCGCTCATGTCGCCGCGCAGATTCGGCCCGAGCCTCGCTCCGGGACGCTCCTTCGCCACCACTTCGCGGATCCACTTCGAGATCGTGGAGAAGTCCTCCGGCGACATCTTGTCCCACGGCTCGTTCCAGATCTCGAACACCGTCTGGTTCGCGGGCAGCATCGCAAGATCCTCCGCCAGCCACTGCTTGTACTCCGCCTCGCGTGGCAGGGTCTTGAGGGTCCACGACCCTCGCCCGAACTTCGCCTCGTATTCGGCCAGCGTGCCGTAGCGCGCCTCGTCGAAGAGCTCCTTCGGGAATCGCTCGATCTTGACGGTCGAGATCAAGGTGGAGTTCGTCACGATCTGAACGCTCTCGCGGACGATCGCGCGCGTCCACTGGAGCCCGAGCTTGCACATCATGTCGATGGCTTCGGGCTTGTCTGTCACGCCGCCCCACCATTTGAGGCCGAAACGGCGATCCTGCGCGAGAAATTCGGCCACGCTCAACTCGACCTGCTCCATCACGCCGAATGTGACTTTCTCCACGCTCTCCGCGCCCTGCCCGTCCGCGCCCTTCGTCTGCACGCGAACCGTCATCTCGTAGTAGCCGCGTCCGGGCCGGCCCAGAGAGAGC
>JAAZAI010000410.1 GCA_012514445.1 Lentisphaerota bacterium | reverse complement strand
TCGAGAACGACCTCGAGATCATCCCCGCCCTCAACAAGATCGACCTCCCCAGCGCCGATGTCGAAGGCTGCAAGAAGCAGGTCGAGGAGGCGCTCGCCATCCCGATGGACGACTGCGGCATGGTCTCCTCCAAGACCGGCCTCGGCGTCCCAGATCTCATGGAGAAGATCATCGCCCGCGTCCCGCCCCCGACGTCGGAGCATCCCGACGGCCCGCTGCGCGCGATCATCTTCGACAGCGTTTACGACGTCTACCGCGGCGTCATCGCCTACGTGCGCATCATCGACGGCGCGGTCAAGGCCGGCGACAACATCGTCTTCATGGGCACGGGCATCGGCACGCAGGTCAAGGAGGTCGGCATCTTCTCCCCGCAGATGAAGCCCGCCGCCGCGCTCTCCACCGGCACCGTCGGCTACATCATCGGCACCGTCAAGGACCCCAAGGACATCCGCACCGGCGACACGATCACGACGAAGGCCAACCCCGCCACCGAGCCGCTCCCCGGCTTCCGCGAGATCAAGCCGATGGTCTTCAGCGGCCTCTACCCCATCTCCACGGACGAGTACGAGAAGGTCCGCGCCGGCCTCGAAAAGCTCCAGCTCAACGACTCCGCCTTCTCCTGGCACGCCGAAAGCTCCGTCGCCCTCGGCTTCGGCTTCCGCTGCGGCTTCCTCGGCCTGCTCCACATGGAGATCGTCCAGGAGCGCCTCCGCCGCGAGTTCGACTGCGACATCATCTCCACCCACCCCGCCGTCGTCTACCGCATCCACTTCCGCGACGGCAAGGTCGAGGACATCGACAACCCCGTGCGCATGCCCGATCCGATGCAGATCGACCACATCGAGGAGCCGACGATCAAGGCCACCGTCATCACGCCCTCCGAGTACATCGGCGACATCATGCGCGTCGTCATGGAGCACCGCGGGATCGTCGAGAAGACGGACAGCCTCGACGGCGTCCGCGTCATCCTCACCTGCATCCTCCCGCTCAACGAGATCCTCATCGACTTCAACGACACGCTCAAGAGCGTCTCGCGCGGCTACGCCTCGATGGACTACGACTACTGCGGCAACCAGACGAGCGACATCGTCAAGATGGACATCCTCCTCAACGGGGAGGTCGTCGACGCCTTCTCCTGCATGGTGCACAAGGACCGCGCCGTCGAGCGCGGCCGCCAGATCTGCGCCGCGCTCAAGGACTCCATCCCCCCGCACATGTTCAAGATCCCCGTGCAGGCCGCCATCGGCCGCAACATCATCGCACGCGAGGACATCCGCCCCTTCCGCAAAGACGTCACGGCCAAGCTCTACGGCGGCGACGTCACGCGCAAGCAGAAGCTGCTCAACAAGCAGAAGGAGGGCAAGAAGCGCATGAAGCAGTGCGGCACCGTCAACGTCCCCCAGGAGGCCTTCGTCTCCGTCCTGCGCAGCAACACGGAGGGCTGAACATGCATAAAAACCGCTTTTACCTGCTCGGTTCGGGCAGTGGAGCTGCCGAAGCCAAGCGACGCAAGGTGCGAGAGAAGAGTCATCAATTCGACCCGGCACCAGGCCAAGGCAAAGCTCCGACCAAGTTCATCTCGTTGTTCAGCGGCGCCATGGGATTGGATCTCGGGCTTGAATCCGCCGGATTCGAAGTCGCGGGTTGCCTGGAGCTAGACAAGAAGGCCTGTGAAACAATCAAGGCAAACCGTCCCGACATCCCGGTAATCTGTGGAAACATCAAGGATTGGTCTGGATCAAGCCTTCTCGAAGCGTTCGGCGTGAAGTGTTCCGACATCGCGTTCATCGCCGGAGGGCCGCCTTGTCCATCCTTCAGCACGGCAGGGAAAAGACAGGCATTCAACGATCCCCGCGGACAGGTGATGTTTGACTATTTGCGGATCGTCAAAGAAATCGCCCCTCCATTCTTCATCATGGAAAACGTACGCGGAATTCTTTCCGCTTCCCTGTCCCACGTTCCGCTTTCAAACCGAAAAGGGAAAGAAGATCCTGAAAAGGGCTCCGTTCTCCGGATGCTCAATGACACGTTCGCCACCATGGGCTATACGGTCACGGCCGAGCTTGTCAACGCTGCCAATTATGGAACGCCGCAAAAAAGAGAACGAGTCGTGTTCCTTGGCAGCCGGGAAGGGTTTCAAATCACCATGCCAATTGGCGGGTACGAGCAGCACGGATCCCTATTTTGCCAACCATGGAGAACGCTGGGAGATGCGTTAAGGGGGATCGACGACAACAAGCCTGAATTCATCGCCTATTCCCAAAAACGGAGCAGCATTCTTGCGAGGCTAAAGCCAGGAGAAAACTGGAGGCAGCTACCGGAAGATCTGCAAAGAGAAGCGCTGGGTGGGGCCTACCAATCCACTGGAGGTCGTGTCGGGTTCTTTCGGAGGCTTTCATATGACGAACCCTCCCCCACGGTTCCCACAAGCCCCTGCCAGAAAAGCACCTGCCTTTGTCATCCGACTGAAATTAGACCCTTGTCCGTCAAGGAGTATGCAAGAATTCAACAGTTTCCCGACGATTGGGTGTTCGTTGGATCGACAACCGATAAATATCGGCAAATTGGGAACGCCGTGCCCGTTGGACTTGGCTACGCCATTGGCAGAACGCTGAAGCGCTACATCCAAAACCGTGAAACCTTGGAGGCAGAAAATGAGTCTGACGAGTGAAGAAGTTTCAGTGGCGGTCAATACCTGCCTTGACGATTTTTACCGACGGAGAATAGGCAAACTTTCCACGCTGAAGCTGAAAGCCACGCTTCGACGGAAAAACCCCTACTTGTTCCGCGCGACTGGAGTTGAATCTGCCAACGACCTGATCGATGAGATCATGAAAGCGTACATGTCGTCATCAGACGAAGGGATTTTCGGCGATGCTTTTTTTGAGCCGCTTGCCAAGTTGGTTTCAAAAGGGGAAACGGCCGTTGGAGAAGGCGTTGACCTCGTTATCCAAACAAAAACATCCTACAAGGCTTTTGCCGTAAAATCAGGGCCATCGGTCTTCAATGCGCAAAGCAGAAAAAGGCAAAGCACTGAATTTCTGAAACTTCGCAGCCGTCTTTTGAAATTGCAAAAGCAATTCGATCCGATCGTCGGTTATGCCTACGGAAAGAAGGATTCAAAAAACAGCGCGGCATCCTTCAGAGAACTGGCTGGACAGGCATTTTGGAAAGAATTGACAGGGGATGCCAAATTCTACGTGCGCATCATCCAGGCAATGCGGGATAAACCTCAAGAACACAAGGTTCAATACAAAAACGAATGGGAGAAAGCAAAGAATCGTTTTCTCCGAGAGTTCACTACCGATTTCTGCAAAAAGGACGGTAGCATTGACTGGGAGAAACTTCTTGAGTTCAACAGTGGAATAAAGTCGGACAAATAGTCGATGGCTTTGCTAGTTGCCGCAACTTCTTCTTTGCGCCGCCACCGCATCCTCGCCGAACTGGGCCTGGCGTTCGAGGTCTTCGTCCCGGACTGCCCCGAGATCCACGACGACGCGGACGCCGTCCGCACCGTCTCCGTCAACGCCCTGGCCAAGCACGCCGCCTGCGCGCGCCTCCATCCCGACGCCTGGATCCTCGCCGCGGACACCGTTGTGGCCTTCGCCGGCCGCTGCATCGGCAAGCCGACTTCGCCGCAGGACGCCCGCGCCATGCTCCTCGCCTTCTCCGGCGCCACCCAGGACGTCTTCACCGCCGTGGCGATGTCCGCACCCGGCCACGCGGCGGAGCTGCGCGTCGTCGCCTCGTCCGTGACGTTCCGCGCCCTCGACGACGCGGCCGTGGCCGCGTACCTCGAGACCGCGCAGACGTTCGACCGCGCCGGCGGCTACGACATCGCCACGCACGGCGAGATGATCATCGCCTCCCACGCCGGCTCCTACACCAACATCATGGGGCTGCCAGCGGAAACCGTCCGCGACTGGCTCCTCGCGAACGGACATCCCCTCCCCGTCCGCCCAACCCGCGAGCAGAAACGCCAATGAACGCATTCGCCCGATTCCTCCGCCGCATCCCCACCCTGATCGCCACCGGCTTCGGCCTCGGCTACGCGCCCGTCGCCTCCGGCACGTTCGGCGCACTTCTGGGCTGCCTCATCGTCTGGACGATGACCGAGCGCAGACTCTCCCTCCCGCTCCAGATCGCCGTCTGCGCCGCGATCGCCCTCGCCTGCATCCCGGTCTGCACCTACGCGGAGAAGGCGCTCGGCGGAAAGAAGGACGATGGGCGGATCGTCGCGGACGAATACCTGACCTTCCCGATCTGCATGCTCGGCCTCTACGACAAGTGGCAGGATCTGTGGTGGCTCATGCCGATGTGCTTCGTCGTCAGCCGCGTCATGGACATCGTCAAGCCCTTCCCCGCCTACCGCCTCCAGAAGCTCCCCTCCGGCCTGGGCATCACGATAGACGACGTCGTCGCCTCCCTCTACGCCCTGGGCGCTAACTGGGCGCTCTACCTGGCGATCCAAGGAACCTGAAACTGGAAACTGGAAACTGGAAATAGGATTAAGGGAGTCCCACGTAAGCGGAAGCCCAACCCGGCAGCCGGCGAGCGGATGCCGGGCGCCTAAGCCCGGTCCTTCGCCAGCGTGGCCTGGAGGCGCTTACGTCGATCTTGCGCGGCGCCACGCCCTCCTCCAGCGACTGCGCAACCGCGCTGCCGGCCGCCTGCCCCATGTTCAGGCAGGTGAGCACGAGCCGCGCCGCCGCCTGGGCCATGAATTCAGACGAAAGGCAGCGGCCGGCCACGAGCAGGTTGTCCATCTTCACCGGAAGCAGCGCCCGATAGGGAATGTCGGAGGGCGTCTTCAGGAAGACACGGTCCGCGCCATGGCGCCCCCAGCCGTCGGTCATGTTCTCCCACCCGCACGGCGGCTCCCAGGAGCCGATGTGCCCCGTGGCGCTCACATAGCACACCTTGCCGTCGATCGTCTCCTTCGCCCACTTGATGTTGCCGGGCCCGTCGGGGTTGTGCAGGTCGAAGTGGTGGTTGGTCGTGGCGATCGCGTCGGCGAACCGCGTCTTGCGCGCGAAATCCAGCGTCTTCATGACATACTCGCCTACGACGCGGCGGCTCTCGCGCACGCCCAGCAGCGGAGCCGTGTCGATCAGATACGAATGATCGAATCCGGGAATGTGCCGCTTGATGAACTTCCACCAGATGTCCGCCTGCTCGCGCCCCTCGACGTACATCCGGGTCAGATCCCGGGCCGAGAGCGGATCGCAGTTGCGCGAATGCGAAATGCAGAACGAAAGCTCGTCCTGTCCGCAATGCTGCGGACGCCCCGGCAGATGCGTCACCCAGTTCAAATGGTTCTCGATCATGTAGGGCAGGTCGCCGCGCTCCACGGACGCCTTGATGAGGGCGATCCAGGTCGAATCGTCGCGCTTCAAATCGGAGTTCAGATAGGCGTCCCAGTTCACGCCGCCCAGACGGAATTCGAGCGAACACGCCTGATGCTTGCCGTCCTCGGGCCGGCCCGCGAAGCATTCGCACCCGGCGAAGAACGCCAGATCGGCGTCGCCGGAACAGTCCACGAAGCGCTTGCCGACGACGACTTCGCGACCGCTCTTGCTCTCGACCACGGCGCCGACGACCTTGTCCCCGGACACCACGGCGTCGACCACGTAGGAGACGAGCAGCAGATCGCAGCCCGCCTCGCGCACCATGCGGTCGAGGACCAGCTTGTGCTTCTCGGGGTCCGAATTGCGGTGCCAGTGGGCGTCGACGGCCTCCAGGCGCGTCAGCATCTCCTTGCTGATCCCGGTGGCCGTGTCGAGCGGGATGTTCACCAGCCCCACGGTCGCCAGACCGCCCAGCGCGCTCTCGCGCTCCATCAGCAGCGTCCGGCAGCCCTTGCGGGCGGCGGCGATCGCCGCGCCCACCCCGGCCATGCCGCCGCCCACGACGACGACATCGTATTCGCCGACCACCTTCAACTCCCGGGCGGACTCCACCGCACGGCCTTCCTTCATTTCAACGCGCGACATGTCTCTCATTCCTTCCCTTGTTGTTCATTTCGGTCGACGATGCGAATCGCCTCCGACGCACATTCGTCCACGCAAACCGCGCACCCGACACACCGCTCGGGGTCGATGTGCGCCCCCTCGTGATCAAACGTGATCGCCTCGGCCTTGCACACCCAGCGACACGAATCGCATCCCGTGCATCCCACGACGATCGCCACCTTTTCGCTCTTCCTCGGCCCATGCTCCATGTTCCGCTCCTGTTTACCTCGGTCTGACGCCTGATCCCTTTCGATGCCCTCCACTGTATCCGAAAACCGCGCGTCCGCGCCATTGACCAAGTTGCCGAGTTATTGACCTTCTTTGCTGATTTCAGTAATATCACACCCATCACTCCCACACCCACGCACCCACACACGCACTTCCCCACCCAACTCACGCACCCACGCACTCACGCACTCCCAACTCCCCCATGCACGATCTCGAGCCGACGTTGCAGGCGTTTGAACGCCAGACCGGATGCACGCTGACGCTGCACGACCGCATGCACGTGCTTGTCGTCGACGACAGGCCGCTGGTCAATCCGGAGCGCCATTCGCACCGCAAGACATTCCCCGGAGAATGCGGCCTGGAAATCCGCGACGTCTGCATTCAGCGGTGCGACACGGAGGTGGACGCGCAGATCGCCGCGCAGCGGCCGCGCTGCTTCCGAAAGATCTGTCCGCGCGGCCTGACGGAGATCGTCGCGCCGGCCTACCGCTCCGGCGTCCAGGTCGTGACCGTCTTCGCCGGCATCTGGCGGCCGCCCCTCGACGAGCCCGCGCTTCGGTCGATCGAGCTGCTGCTGCCGGTCTTCGCGGCCGGCCTCGTCGTCGCCGCCGCCGACTTCCGCACCATCGCGCGCAGCGGCGACACGCTCGCGGACCGCATCCACGAGTTCATCGCGCTCAACTACAACAGGCCCGTCTCCACATCGGATCTGGCCTCGTCGCTCTGCCTGTCGCTGACGCGAACCTGCCACGTCGTGCGCGAGCATTGCGGCGCGACCTTCGAGCATCTGCTGATGCAGCAGCGAATCCACCACGCGCGCCTCTATCTGCGCAACAGCTCCTACCGGATCGGGGAAATCGCGCAACTCTGCGGCTTCAGCAGCTTCGAGCACTTCAACCGCGCCTTCCGCAAATGCACGGACACCTCGCCGAGTCGCTTCCGCAAATGCACGGACACCTCGCCGAGTCGCTTCCGCGACGCGGCGCAGCCATGACGACAGCGCCGCGCTTCGCTCCGCGTCCGCCGCGTCTCCGCGATGTAATCTTGAACTCAGTTTCGATATTACAATACGTGGCGGGGTTCACACTCGCGCGCGGTGCGTGTTTTAATCAGGAAAGCAGGAAAACTGGGAGGAACGGCGCCGCCCGCCCCGCT
>JAAZAI010000409.1 GCA_012514445.1 Lentisphaerota bacterium | reverse complement strand
TCTCTCGCCTCTCAATTCATACGTTGCCGCGCTGCCGCACCCGCAGGTTCGATACGACGGGATCGCCCGCTAGGAAGACTCCCTCACAAAAAACAACTGCCGTCCATTCCATGCGCATGGCCATGACTCCTTGCCAGTTTCAGAACAGCCGCCAAAGCGGCTCGTCGGGGGGAAGCGGCGCCTCGAAGGCGAGGTCCTCCTTCGTGAACGGATGGCGGAAGGCGAGCGACTGCGCGTGGAGCGCCTGGCGGCTCATCCGCAGCGCGGCGACATCCTCCGGCGTCATCGCGTCGGCGCACATCCGCGCGTAGATCGTCTCGTCGACGCCGTAGAGCTTGTCGCCGACGACCGGGAAGCCGATCGCCTTGAGCGTGGCGCGGATCTGATGCGGTCGCCCCGTCTCCGGCACCGCCTCGAGCAGGGAAAGCCCCGCCGCGCGCCCGAGGCAGCGGAAGCGCGTCAGCGCATGCGCCGGGCTGGCGGGATCGAGCGTTTCGTCGGGGCGGAACACGCGCTTCTTGCGCACGATGTCGCCGCGCACGAGGACGATCGCGCCGCGCACCGCGCGCCAGCCGTCGTGGCAGGGCCAGGCCCCCTCCACCAGCACGCGGTAGCGCTTGTCGAATCGCCCGGCCATCATCATCGCGCCACAGGCGGAGGCCGCCTCGCGCGTCTTCGCGACGAGGACGAGGCCGGACGTCTCGCGGTCGATGCGGTTCACGAGAGCGGCGTCGCGCAGGCCGTGGCGCGTGGCGAGCAGTCCCAGCAGGGTGTTCGCGTAATAGCGGCCCGCGGGGTGGCACGGCAGATTGCCGCTTTTGGAGACCACGGCGACATGCGCGTCCTCGAAGACGATGTCGAACCGGTCGTCGACTGCGGGCTCGGGGCGCGGCGGGATGCGGCAGGCGATGCGCATGCCCTCGGCGAGGGGGGCGTCCGCGTCGGCGGCGCGGCCGTCGAGCGTCAGGGCGCCGGAGGCGATGGCCTCCAGCCAGTCCGCCTCGGCGTAGCCGGGATGCGCCCGCCGCAAAATGTCGAGGAGCGCGCCGCCGGCCTGCTCCGCCGAGACGCGGCACGCCAGCGTGCGCGTGCCGTCGGGCTCGACGGCGAAGGCGGCGTCAGGCGCCGTCATGCTTCCACTCGTTGAGCTTGCGGTGGAGCGTGCGCCGGCTGATGCCCAGCGCGATGGCGGCCTTGGAGCGGTTGCCGCCGGCGGCGTCGAGGGCGGCGAGGATCTTGCGCTTCTCGACCTCGGCGAGCGACTCGGTCGGGGCGAAGTCCGCGGCCGGCGCGGGCGCCGGCGCGGCGGAGACCCCGGACACGCCGTTGAGGCGCGCCTCGTCGCGGATGTTCGCCGGGACGTCCTCGGCCGCGAGCGTGTCGCCGCGGGCGAGGACGACCATCTTCTCGATCGTGTTGCGCAGCTCGCGCACGTTGCCCGGCCAGCTGTAGGCCTGGAGAATGGCGGCAGCCTCGGGGGCGATGCGCGAGACGGGGCGCGCGTTGACCTCGGCGAACTCCTTCATGAAGCGGTTGCAGAGCAGCGCGATGTCGCCGCCGCGCTCCTTGAGCGGCGGCATCTTGATTTCGACCACGTCGAGGCGGTAGAACAGGTCCTCGCGGAACTTGCCCTCCTCGACGTACTTGCGCAAATCCCGGTTCGTGGCGGCGATGATGCGAATGTCGACGTCGACCGTGTCCACGCCGCCGACGCGTTCGAAGCGCCGTTCCTCGAGCACGCGCAGCAGCTTGACCTGCACCGAGGGCTCGATCTCGGAGATCTCGTCGAGGAAGAGCGTGCCGCCGTGCGCCATCTCGAAGCGGCCCTTGCGCTGGACGACGGCGCCGGTGAAGGCGCCCTTCTCGTGGCCGAAGAGCTCGCTCTCGAGCAAGGAGGAGCTGAGCGCGGCGCAATGCACGGCGACGAACGGGCCGGCGGCGCGCGCGCTAAGGCGGTGGATGGCCTGCGCCACGAGCTCCTTGCCCGTGCCGCTGGCGCCTTCGATGAGGACGGTCGCCTGCGTCGGCGCGGCCTGGCGGACGATGTCGAAGAGCCGCTCCATCGCGGGGGAGCTGCCGACGATGTTCTCGAGGCCGAACTTGGAGTCGAGGCGGCTCTTGAGGGCGCGGTTCTCGCTTTCGAGCGCGCGTTGGCGGACGGCCTTCGAAATCGTGATGTCGAGATGGTCGAGGTTGACGGGCTTGGTGAGGAAGTCGGCGGCGCCGACCTTCATCGCCTCGACGGCCGTCTCGACGCTGCCGTAGGCGGTGAGCATGATGACGACGAGGTCGGGATGGAGGCGGTGCGCCTCGCGCAGGAGGCCGAGCCCGTCCATGCCGGGCATGCGCACGTCGGAGAGCATCACGTCGACGGGACGCTCGCCGAGGGTCTGGATCGCGGCGTCGGCGCTTTCGGCGAGGACGACCTCGTAGTCGCGGCGCAAGGCGCGGCCGAGACCTTCGCGGGTGTTCTTCTCGTCGTCGACGACGAGGACGGTCAGCCTGGGGGCTTTGTCGGACATGGTCTTTTTAGTGAGGTGCGAGTTTGGAGAGCGTGAATGCGTGAGTTTACTTTGTCGTGAGCTTTGTGCTCCGGTATTTTGTCCACATTATGCGCACTGACAAACCAAATTCTATGAATTTGGCTTAAGTTAGCGCCATTCGGGTCTGTCACCCAAAACCCTGTCCCCCAAAACCCTCGAGCATGCGCGTGCGCCGGTTGGCGAGAGGGAGCACGATGCGGAAGCACGCGCCCTCTCCCGGCTTGCTGGTGACGTCCACGCGGCCGCCATGGCCCTGGACGATGCGGTGGACGATGGAGAGCCCCAGGCCGTTGCCCGAGGGCTTGGCGGTCTGGAACGGCTCGAAGAGGCGGTGGAACTGCTCTTCGGCGATGCCCGAGCCCGTGTCCTTGAAGGCGATCGTCATGTCGCGATCGTCGGCGCCGAGGTGGATTTCGAGGCGGCCGCCGTCCTTCATGGCCTGCATGGCGTTCTTGACGATGTTGAAGAAGACCTGCTTCATCTGCTGGGCGTCGGCCATGACGGCGGGCAGGGGCCCGGCATGGCGCACGGCGACATCGATGCGGTGCTCCTCGATGTCGGCCTTCATGGCGCGGAGGGAGTCCTGCAGGACTTGCAGCATGTCGCAGGAGGCGAGTTCGGGCTCGCTCGGGCGCAGCGCGCGCAGGAACTTCGAGAGAATGAGGTCGAGCCGGGCGACCTCGTCGCGCGCGACGGCGACGAGCTCGGCGATGGGCTCGCGCCCGGCCTCGGGAAGCGCATGCAGTTCGCGCTCGAGGAGCTGGAGGTGGATGCCCAGCGCGTTGAGCGGGTTGCCGATCTCGTGCGCGACGCTGGCGGCAAGCAGCCGCACGGCCTGCATCCGCTCGGACTCGATGAACGTGGCCTCGTCCTCGCGCTGGCGCGTAACGTCGCGGAGGATGGCGACGACGCACGGGCCGGCGCCCTCGGGCCCCTCCTCCATCGGCACGGCGTACATCTGGAGGATGCGCCGCTGCGGGCTGGCCACCTCGATCTCGCTCGCGGAGAGCTTCGCCCATTCGCGCTCCTCGCGCCGCGCCAGGCGCTCCCAGTCCACGTCGGGCATGTAGCGCGCCACGGGGCGTCCCCGCATGCGGGTGATCTCGAAGCCGAACAGCGTCTCCGCGGCGTGGTTCGCGTAGAAGAGCCGACCGTCCGCGGACACGACCACGACGCCCTCTTGGATCGACTGGAAGATCGTCTCCAGCAGGCCGCGCTCGCGCACGAGGTTCAGGAACTGCGTCTGGAGGTTTTCGGGATCCAGACGATCCATCCTGGAAACCAGCTTGTCGAGAAATCCACCTTGCGAAGGCATGCGGTCAACTCCAATGGGCGAACAGTTGTGCGACTGATTGGCCCACAGTCTAGCCAATCCGTCTCACCGCGTCAAGAAGACCGATTTCCATTGCCTTGTGCCGCGTCGCTGTTGTAGAATGCGGCCATTCCAAATGGAGCGCACCGTCAAAACTCAAACCAAGGAGATCAGCATGTTGTCCGAATTTGTCAAGACCGCCGACTGGAAGTCGGAGAAGCACGTGCCCCTCATCGAATGTCCGGCCGAGGTCGCCGCTGGCGAGGCGTTCGACATCACCGTGTCCGTGGGCAAGGAGATCGCGCATCCGAACACCACTGCGCACTTCATCGCCTGGATCGCCCTGCACTACGTGCCCGAGGGCTCCAAGGCGTCCATCGAACTCGCCCGCTGCGAATTCAGCGCGCACGGCGCTTCCGCCGAGGGACCGGACAAGGGTCCGGCCTTCACGCAGAGCTGCGTGAAGATCAGCGCCAAGCTCGCCAAGTCCGGCAAGCTCTATGCCACGGAGTTCTGCAACATCCACGGCCTCTGGGCCTCGGAGAAGGCGATCACCGTCAAGTAGACGCCGCAACCTGCGGGCAGGGGACTGCCCGCAGGGAGAGCGTGCGGGTGTGTGGGCATGGGAGTGTGGGGGTGTGCGAGATCTCGTGCAGCACCCTCAAGCTCGATCGCGAAGCAAGGAAGGTGGGGCGAAGCCGTCCCGGCGAGCCGCCGTCGAACGGCTCGCGACCGGAACCCGCGTGAGTTGTGCGCAGCCGTGGCAGCAATTCGCAATATGGCCGATTTTGTTTGCAGCGGCGTGCTCGGAGAGCCCGCCCTACCTCGTAGACTCCCCGTTTGGCGGTGATTTCGGGGCGCGATCTCCGAGCGCGCCGTTTCCCTGGTTCCCGGCCCTGTTGCTAATTGCTGGAAGCGTGGTGGAACGCAGCCGTCCAGCCTTCGTCTGCGACTTCGGCTCGGCACGCCCCTCCTTTCCTGTAGCCGGGGTCGTTGACGTCGTTGACCCCGGTTCGTTCCGGCCTCACCGAGGCCGGCTACAGCCTCCTCGCATACGCGCTTGCGGAGCGGCCTGGGACCGCGAGGCTTCCGCCTCGCACACGGTGCGAGGCGCTTCCCAGATTTGCGTGTGAAAAAGCAGTGAATATTGGTGAGCACGCGATGTTCCAGGGTCGATTAAGCAGGGATGACTAAGCGTATGGGGACGAAGAGTAAACGTCGTAGCCTCGTGGCACCCATTCACGGCATCGATTCGTGGCAGAGTACCAACCCGGCTACGACGGGTTGCCCGTTGGCGGCAAGGGATTGCCGCACTCCACAGCCGTGCAAGCCCCGAGGCGAATGGC
>JAAZAI010000008.1 GCA_012514445.1 Lentisphaerota bacterium | reverse complement strand
GGGTTCGATCCCCGCCAGGCGCACCATTTTTTACGGCGAACAAGGCCGAAAAATGGTTGAATCAGGGGCTTATACGAGATATGCGGTCGCCGGACGTTTCGGCGACCGTTCTTTGTTTCGCCTTCTCTCGCCCTCTTTCGCGACATGAACATAGACAAAAGGGGACAGGGGCAGGGGGCGGGGAGACCGTCCCTCGACCCACCTTCACGAGTCCAGGATCTCGACTCGCGCCCATCTGCGTGGAACGAATTCACAAAGCGCTTGACGTTATATCGGTTATCTGGTACTTTAATACCCATTTGAAGGACCACCAGCAACAAGGAGACCGAAAATGAAAGCAAATGTGAACAAGGATGCCTGCATCGGGTGTGGACTCTGCGAATCGATCTGCCCGGCCGTATTCGCCATGAAGGACTCGGTCGCCGAAGTCATTGCCGATCCCGTGCCGCAAGAGGCCGAATCCGCTTGCAAGGAGGCCGGCGAAAGCTGTCCGGTGGGTGCGATCACGATTAACGTATAAAAACGAACCCAGGAGAAACTCATGAAAACAGCAGAAACGAAATCAAACAGGCCCGATGCGGCCGACAGTCTTCGGCCGGAGCAAACGGTCGCTGAAATCGTGATTCGGCACCCCTGCTTGAGGGAACGTCTTGAACAACTGGGCATCGACTACTGCTGCGGCGGCAAGAGGCCGTTTGCGGAAGCCGTCGAGCGCGCTGGGCTTGAACTGAATGCCGTCTTGGAGAACTTGGGCCAGGCTCTGCTCCAGAAGCAGACGGGCACGCCTTCAATCGACTGGACGGCGGTGTCGCTCACCGTCCTTGCCGACCACATCCTCGTCACGCACCATGTGTTCACCAAGACCCAGCTGGCGAGAATCGATGCGCTGCTGGCCAAAGTGCAGAACGCCCACCGCAGCCGGTACGGCTCGATGCTCGATTCTTTGAGGAGCGCCTTCGACCCGCTGCGGGCTGAACTCGAGGCCCATCTGATGAAGGAAGAGGAGATTCTCTTCCCCGCAATCAAAGGCATCGACGGGTTCCTGTCCGGACGGAACGGCAGGCCGTTCGTTCATTGCGGCAGCATCGCCCATCCGATCCGGCAGATGGAGCACGAGCACGACGGCGCTGGCTCCATTCTCGCCGACATGCGCGGGATCACCGACAACTACCGGCTGCCGGATGACGCCTGCCAGACGTTCGCGGCGCTTTACGAAGCTCTGGAAGCCTTGGAGGCGGACCTTCACCAGCACATCCACCTCGAGAACAACATCCTCTTCCCTGCGAGCGTGAGCCAGGAGCAGCGGATGGACGCGAACCCGGTCTGACACAAGGAGCAGCTCTGGCGCGCACACGTCCTCTTGCCCGAGCCGGTCAAGCGAGTCCTAGGCCCGGACATTGGAGGATTACAGTCCAAGATCGAGCTGACCGGCGACGACGAGCTTGTGGCCTTTCTCCACGTCGGGATCCGAGGTGTCGTACACGACGAATTTGACGGACGGGAATCGCTTGGCGAGCGTCTCGCGGATGAACGTCATCACGGCGTGGACGTTCGCCGGGTCGTCGTCGGAGAAGCCCACGCTGACCGGCTTCTTCGCGCCGATGCGCTCGATGATGTGGAAGAGGTGGTCGAGGAAGTCGAGGATCGCGAACTGCTTGCGCGTCTCGGAGCGCTCGGGATCCGGCACGGCCGCGTTCTTGACGAGGGTCATGAAGGCGGGGGAGGTGACGGCGTGGTAGCGGTTCAGATCGAGGTAGTTCGCGATCACGTCCGCGTCCTCAAGCTCCTCGCTGCGCTTGCGTCCTTCGTAGCAGACCAGGTAGCCGCGCAGGTTGTAGACCATCGTCTCGCGTTCAAGCGGGGTGAGCACGCGCTCGATGAAGAGTTCGACGCCCTTGCGCAGCGTTCCGGGCTGGTGCCCGCGGGCGGTGACGATCGCGAAGATGCGGCCCTCGACGAGGGTGCGGCGGAACGTGTTGAAGCTCGGCGCGGCTTTTTCGGTCCCGCTCAGGACGGAGTCGATGGCTTCGCGCGCGTCCTTGAGAAACTTGCTCTCGTCGTCCTGCGCGAAGTCGCGGAATTCCAGGAACGCCTTCTCCCAGTCGCCCGCGGGGGGGCGGTAGTTCACCGCGTCGTTGCGGATGACGGAGAAGAGCGAAGTGGAGACGAGGTGCGGCACCCACGTGCCGTTCGCAAGGCGGCGCTCGAGGTGGATGTGGGTGGGCATCCGCAGGATGTTGTCGTCCCAGTCGAAG
>JAAZAI010000408.1 GCA_012514445.1 Lentisphaerota bacterium | reverse complement strand
TGGTACTTCGCTGTGGCGCGCCGTGAGTGCCCGCCATGGCTGGAGGGGCGCAATCCCTTGCGCCCGCATTCGGACGCGTCGCGCGCCCGCCACGCAACGCAGGCAAAGTTTGTCGTGGCGCCGTGAGGCGCTGGCGCGGCGGCCAAGGGCCTGGCCGACTCTGCCACGGAATTGCTCTCGCCAGACAACAATCGAACAACACGATTCTACGAGGTCGCTGTGCCTTCCTGATTTCCCGAGTTCCTGATAAAACACACAAGCCGTGTTCGCCCTGACGCTTCCAATGAAGGATTGAATTTGAAATCGGGAAAACGGGAATGATCACCATGGGCGGTGCTCGCATGAGTCCCTTTTCCGAAACCCTGTCACTTTTCTGACTCGCACCCTCGGCGCATCGCGCGCGGCGTGCGCGCAAACGCCTTCTTGAAGGCGCTGTCCATATGCGAGAGATCGGCATAGCCGCAGGCGTGAGCGATCGCGGAGAGCCGCTGGGTCGTGGTCTCGACTCGCTCGCGCGCCAGCCGCAGCCTCGCCAGGCGGATTTCCTCCGCGGGCGTGTGCCCGACGTATTTGACGAAGCGCCGGTCGAGCGTGCGGCGCGAGATGGGAAAGGCGCGCAGCACGTCGTCGATCCCGCCCAGCGTCTGGATTTCCCTGTGGATGTAGGCGATCACGCGTGCCACGACGTTGTCGCCATAGACGGTGATGGCGGTGGAGCGCCGCTCGAGCACGCCGGCGGGGGGAACGAGGCACGTCGCGACCGGTTCGCGGCCGGCGAGCAGGCCCTCCAGCATCTCCGCTCCGCGGCGGGCCACCTGTGGGACGGAGGCGTCGATGCTGGAGATCGGCACGGGGCTCAGCTCGCAAAGCAGGGCGTGGTTGCCGACGCCCAGCACGGCCATGTCCTGCGGCAGGCGGATTCCCTTCTGCTGGCAGACGTCGACGAGACGGTTCGCCAGCGCGTCGTGGGCCGCCATGACTGCCGTTCCCGGTTCGCACGCCTCCACCCATCGCCCCAGTTTTCGCTCCGCCGCGGGGCCCAGCGTCCATGAATGCCCCGGATCAAAAGGGATGTCGACGAACGCCGCCTCCAGTCCCGCTTCGCGCATTCGCTGAAGAAAGCCCGCATGGCGTTTCGCGCTCCACGGCGTGCCCACCCCGCAGAACGCGCATTTGAGAAAGCCCCTGCCCAGCAAGAAGTCCGCGCCCAACCGGCCGATCGCCTCGTCGTCCACGGCGACGGTGTCGTTCAAGCCGGGAACGGCCGGCACCAGCCTCACACACGGCTTTCCCGCCGCCTTCAACGCCCGCAGCACATGCGTGCCGTCGATGAGGATCAGCACGCCGTCGAGGGGATGGCGCCCGAACCATGCCGGCGTGTAGCGGAATTCGGCGGAGCGGAGCGAGAAGCGCCAGTTGGGGTGGCTGCGGCCGAATTCGAGGAGTCCCTCCACCAGCCGAACCTCCAGCAAAGGCGCGGCGCCCAGGAAGACGTCGATGTGGCGGATCCGGTCATCACCGGTCGGGGATTGCCGTGCGCTTGTCATGCCCAGATTGTGCCACGGTCGTCCACGGGCGTTCAAGACTTTTGTTTGATCTCCTTTCTCCCCACATCCGACTGACTTGCCTTTGCGCGGGGTGTGTGTCAGAAAAGTGACAGGGAAAACGGAATAGGCTTGCGCAGTGCATGTCGGCTGGGTTTGTGTTGTAGCGCTGCGCCTACAATCGACGAGCCAATTGCCGGCCCGGGCGTAGAGGAGTGGTCATCAGGAACTCAGGAAATCAGGAAGGGACGACGGTGTCGTGGGATCGTGTTGTCGATTGAAGTAAAGCTCTGTAGCCGGCCTCGTCGAGGCCGGACGACTCCGGGGGCGGCGCCCCCGGCTACAGCCGCTGTTGTCTGGCGAGAGCGATCCCGTGGCAGAGTCATGCGGGCGGTCAGGCCCTTGGTCGCCGCCGCGGGCGCAAGGGATTGCGCCTCTCCAGCCGTGGCGGGAGCGCGGCGCACCGCTGCGGAGTACCAACCCGGCTACGACGGGTTGCCCGGCGGTGGCCGACGTTCACAGCCGTGCGGATCCCGAGGCGAATGGCGCGGCCATTCGAGTGGGCGACGCGTCGTAGCCGCTTCGGTA
>JAAZAI010000407.1 GCA_012514445.1 Lentisphaerota bacterium | reverse complement strand
TGGGTCCTTCTGCGGCTCGCGGGGACGCTCGCCCCCCAGCCCTGCGGAAAGAAAACGGCTGCTGGGGGGCGAGCGTCCCCGCGAGCCGAGGATGAAGCACCGGCAGCGCCGGAAGCAAACAATTGAAACAACGAGGCGTATGATGAGAAGGCGAAGCGACAGAAACACGATGGCTTTCACGCTGATCGAGATGATGATCGTCACCGGCATGCTGGGGGTGCTCATGGGCGTGGCCTTCACCGGGATCGGGCACGCCCGGCGGCAGGCCAAGATCACCAAGGCCCACGCCGAGATCCGCGAGCTGATGAACGCCTGGATGTCTTATGAGGCGGCTTACGACGACTGGCCGCTGGAGATGCGGGGCGATGATATTGAGGCCACCGAGGAAAACCTGAAGGAGCTGCTGGACGGAAATCAGGACCAGTCCGTCTACCTGAACGTCAACATCGACCGCGGGGCGTTCCGCGACCCTTGGGGCACCCCGTACCGCTTCAAGCTGGTCTACGAGGACAACCAGAACCGGAAGACAGAGGATTTCGACGCCTCGGTGACCTTCCCCAACCGCCACCGGCACCTGTGACGCAATGCATTTTGGTCAAACTGCATTGCGACAAATTAGGAATCAGGAATTAGGAGTCAGGAATTGAAAACACGCGAGCTTGATAGCCCGGCAGTGCCGGCAGACCCGGCAGGATCGGGAGGAATTGCACCACAGAGAACACAGAGAGCACAGAGGTTTTTTGTGGGGGGCGAGCGTCCCCGCGAGCCGTTGCGCCCGTCGCGCTCGGCCGGCTCGGCCCTGCTGATCGTCCTCGGCTTTCTCACCTTCATGATGATCAGCGCGGTCTCTTTCGCCGTGTACATGCGCATCGAGCGCCAGGCCTCGTCAAACTACCGCCACTCCACCACCGCGCGCCACATGCTCAACGCCGCCTTGTACCGCGCCATCGACGAGATCGACACCGAGCTGCGCATACCGGCCATCTCGGGCGTGCCCACGCACGCCAAGTTCCCCACCAACTGGCCGGGACGGGTCAAGACCTCGGCCGTGGCCGACGGCGAAGAGAACAGCCTCAACACGCGGGTGCTGACCATGGAGGCGCTCAGCTTCATCCCCGGCGTCTTCGTCAACGACGCGCGGCGCTACGCAAACCCGCACCGGGACGATCCGCGGCCCAATACCGACAGCGACCAAACCCGCAACTGGCGCGGCGCCAAGTGGCGCCTGCTCAAGGACATGGACCAGAATCCGGTCGGGCGTTACGCCTAACTCTGCGTCAACGTCTCGGACATGCTCGATGTGAACCTGTGCCGGGCGCTGTACCGCGACGGCGGCTCCAACCGCGTCAGTATCAGCCATCTGTTCGACAGCGACGCGCAACGCAGCGCTTTCGACGACCGTATCAAGAGCACCGACGGCAAGTATCTGACCCTGCAGGATTTCTACGCCTGCCTGGACGGACGCGGAGACACGGTGTTCACCAGCCCCTATCACGAGTTCGCGGATCCTCAGAACGGCAATGACGACGGCTTCAACGA
>JAAZAI010000406.1 GCA_012514445.1 Lentisphaerota bacterium | reverse complement strand
CGCAACGGTGGCAGCGCCGCAGAAGGGGCGCGCCCATGATCTCGGCAAGGTGCCGATGAGCCCGCGCCCGTGCTCGCCGCATCTCCAGGCCCCAGATTCTAGGCATGGCGTCGGCCCTCCACGAATTCGCGCAGCCCGGCCTCGGGTATGCGCGTCCGTCCCCGGCGGATTTCGACCGTTGGCAATTTTTTTTCTTTGACGAGTCTCCAAACGGTTTGACGACTCACTCCCAGCGCCGCCGCCGCCGCCCCCATCGACAACAGCCGTGTGGACACGGGCGCCGGGGCGGCGGGTGCGGCTTCGCCTTTGCGGATCGCATCGACGCGGGCAAGCTCGGGGGCTCCGTCGGGCAGTCCGGCAAGCCAGCCGATGATTTCAACCTTGTTCATGATCGCGGCCCTCCGGTGGAAACAACTCGGGGACAGTGCGCCCCAAGACTCGCGCCAGCGCGGTGGCTTGCTCGGGGGAGGGGCGTTTGCGGCCCGTGACAACTCGCGTGATCGCGTTTTCAGAAAGACGCAGCCCGCGCGGCAGGTGCCGATTCACCGCATCGGCCAGCGCCTGATGCTTCCATTCGTTCGCCACGATTGCCAGTTTTAGGGTTTTCAGTTGCATGGGTTCCTCCAGAAGTCTTGTGCTCTTGAACAACTCCACCCTAGCAGAAAAATCTGCGCAACATGGCGGCGCTCGACAAGCGTTTTCATGGAAAGGGCACAGAAAAGGCCGGAAACTCGATGGTTCCCGGCCTTCATTTTCCGTGAAAGGCAACTGCCAGCGCGTTCCCGTTTTCACGGGTCGCGGGTGCGCTCCTCATAGTTGATCGCCGTCCTCGGCGTGATCGTCAGGCCGTAGCGGTCCTCTGCCAACTTCGCGGCCCGCGCCCCGGCAGCGTTCCGGCTCTGCCCCTTCGCCACGCCCGCCCGCACCTCGTCCCCGATAGCCTTCATCGTCAAGGCATCCTTTGCCTTGGTGGTCGCTTTCCCGCCCTTCGCCCGCGCCTTCCTGATACTGCGCTCGCGTCCCGTCTCGAAGCCAAGCTCGCGCATCTCCTTGCGCTCCTCGGGGCGGAGCTCGACGCGCGGCGGCGGGCAGTCGGTGAGCCAGGCCGATGAACCGTCCTCGAATTCGACGCGGAAGCGCACGGCGGCGGCAAGCGCCAGCAGTCGCGGGGCGTCGTCGTGGAACTTCAGCGGGATCAACCCCTCTCGCCGGGTGCGGGTCTTCTTGTCGCGAATCAGCGCCCGCTCCCCGGCGTGATCCTCCAGCCATCTCCTGAAGCGGCCTCGCTCCTCTGCCATCGCGCCCAGGTCGCGCCCCGAGTCCCGCGCCCACGTCTCGACGAGATAGGCGTTTCGGATTCCGCCAAAGTCGCGCCGTACCATCTCCGGCGTGATCTCGGGCAGCGGGTCGTCGTGATCGGCATCGATGAACGCGGCCAGGCGTTTGCGAAGCTCCTTGTCGTCGGCCTTCGTAAGGTGCAGCCCTTGGCGGTGCGCGGCCATGTACACCGCCTCCCACGACTCGGCCCAGGCACCAACTTCGAGCGTAGCCCTCCACGCGGCGGCGGACTCCCGACACGGCGGGGGCATCAGGCGACAAGGCACGATCTCGACCGGGGCGCACTCGGGGAACGGCTCCCGCCCCCACGTCGCGCCGCGCGGCAGGGAGGGGGCCAGCGTGAAGACTCTCGGCTTGCCGTTTCGGGGCCGGGCGTAGAACTCGCGGCGGTCGTCTTTCCATGCGATGAATTCAAGCGCCTCGACCTCTCCGCCTTCCTTTAGCTGAACTCGCGTCTTCGTCATGTCTGGCTCCCCTCCCGCCGCCGTGCGCGGCCTCGTGTGTCAGCGGTACACTTCGCGGCGGTGTCCTATGCGGACGACGACGACGACAAGCTCGCGTTCGCGGATCGCGTACACGATTCGCCAGTCGCCCACGCGGACGCGGTAGAGGTCTTCCGCCCCGGCCAGCTTCACGGAGCCTTGCGGTCGCGGATCGGCTTCAAGGGCCTTGAGCCTACGCACAACGCGGCTCCGCACGTCGCCCGGCAGGTGGTCAAGCGCCTTGCACGTCCGGGGGCCCAGGCGGACGGTGAACTTCATGCCTCGACCTCGCGCCCCACCAGGTACTCGTCAAGGGACTTGAACGCGGCGGGGTTGCGGTCGTATTCCTTCAGCGCCCTCGCGGCGGCGCGAACGTCCTCGGCGTCTTCGATCTTCTGGAGCAAGGCAAGGTCTTCGGGAGACACCAGCGCGGCAACCGGCTTCCCGCGCCGGGCGAAGACAACCCGCTCGCCCCCGTAGGAAACGCGGTTGATTGCCTCGGCCAGTCCGTTGCGGGCTTCGACGATGCTAAGTGTAGTCATGGCGTCAATTCTCCTTTCATGCCCATAATGTACATAACAGCGGCTTTCAAGTCAACCCAGGATTTCACACCTTCGCAGCCAGCTTCTTGAACCGCGCCCGCTCGGCCTTGGTCGCCGTGCCGGTTGCGAGTTTCGCGGCAAGGTCGGAAAGCTCCTGTTTCGGGTTCGCCTTCACAAGCGCCGCCGTGATCTGCTTCGGCGCGGCTCGTCCCGTGAGAACCTCGGGCATGGCATCCAGCAGCGCCGACTGGAACGCCGCTTTACCCGGCTGGAAGTAATGCCGAAGAACAATGTCGGCGGTCGCGTGTCCAGTAACCCTCCGGACAAGCTCCATCGGCACTCCCGCAGTCAGGGCCAGGGTTACCCACGTCGCCCGCATTGTGTGCCAGTCGCGGACGCTCGCGGCGTTGCGTCCCTGTTCCCGCGCCTCCCGCGTGACTCGCGCAATCGCGCTCTTGTACCCCGTCGCCTTGTGCGCCCCCCTGATGAACTGGCATCCGATCATCTGCCCGATTTCTTGGAAGTATCCGCTCAACGTGGGCCTCGGCATTCCCGTAGCGCGTTCAATGTCGCGGTATGACTCCCCGGCGGCATAAAGCCTCATTGCCTCGATCATGCGTTCGCGCTTGGGGCCGGGGCGGACGTGTTCACGAATGGCCGCCAGCGCCTCGGCCTCGACCTCCGCCGGGGCCGTCGGCTCTGCGCCGTCGGGGGTGGCCGGGGCCGCGTCCAGCGCCTCGACCAGCAACTTCTTGAATCTGTACGTCAACCCGCTCGGGTTCTCCCGCAGCATCGCCTCGGCCTCTGGAAAAACAAACTTGCCTCCGTTGCCGACACGCTCTTTCAAGACGGCCATCAGCGGGGCGAAAATTGGGATCTCCACGCGGCGGCCGCTCTTGCTTGTCTTAACGGTCAGCATTGCGCCCTCCAAGTCAACCGCGTCCCAGCGCAGCCCGCACACGTCGCCGCGCCTCATGCCCGTACACGCGGCGGTGACGACGAGGGGATAAAGGAACTCGTCCGGCCGCGCCGTGTCCAGAATCGCCCGCAACTCCACAGGGGAAAACGGTCGGCGGTGGATAGCCTCGTCCCCGCCTTTCATCACGACATCGGCAAAAGGGTTCATCACGCCGGGCGGGAGGAGTCTGGCGAAGGATGATCGCAGGCGTTGAATTTGAGAGGTGGCGGTGGCGGTCGCCAGCGAGTCACGGCACAGGCCCGCGAAAATAGCCGCGTCATCTGAAGTGACTTCATAAAGATACACGGCGGCGGGATTGCGGCTCCGCATAAAATCGCCGAAGCGGCGGAAGAGCGCATCGCAGGCTTGAATGTAGACTGGAGACGGGCGCGCGCGGCGCCCCACATTCCGCCAGCGTTCGGCCAGTTCGTCAATGCGGACATGCGAAACGGCCCGGCCCGTCTTCGCCTCGATCAGCCGTTCGACGAGGTGGGCAGCGTTGCCCTTCCGCGCCGCCTCGTCCCGAAACTTCGACAGCGCTTCCTCTGCCTTCTCCCGGCTCTTTTCAAAGGCCTCGTCCCCTGCATCGCGCAGACTACCGGAAGCGGGCGGCGTACCCCGCCACCTGATTCCTAAGTTGACGACACGGCGCTTGTTGTCGGACTCGTAGACGCCATACCAGCACGGTCTGAACGTGCGTCCATCCTTCTGCATTTTGAGCGTGACTGCCACAGCGGCCCCCTTCCGTTTGCTTCTGAAATTCGGGGGAATACTATGATACGCGGGGGAACAAGTCAACAAGGAAAAGCACACACTTCCGCACACACCGGAATAAATCCGAATAGAAAAGCCCTTAATTCTCGCAGTTTTCGCGGTCGGGCATTACCTTCACACGGTAGGGGTCACTGGTTCGAGTCCAGTATTGCCCACCACTTTTCGATCCAGGGTCTTCCCGATTGTGGAAGAGCTCATCGGGAAAAGTGTCGGGTTCGGCGCGTTTTAGGCGTCGCTTTCCACCCTTTCGACGGAGCACTCGGCGTGCCTTCCGCAGCGACTCAGCTTGGCGCGGGGGCCGATGGGCGCGCACCGGGAAGCCTAACTTCGCTTCACGGTAGGATGCGAAGTCTGACCGACTACAGTGGATCAACAAGATGCTTCCTTTAATAGGCGGGATTGGGTAAACTAGTTCGGCATCGACACTACATCCAAACTTGCTTCGCCGCCCGGCGAAAGCTCCTCGGAAACCCCATCTGCCATGACCATCGAAGTCCCCGTCATCGCCCAGTCCGACGTCCTCGTCATCGGCGGCACGCTCCACGCGGTCGCCCTCGCCCTCGACCTGCGCCAGGCCGGGCTCGCCGTCCACCTCGCCACGCCCTACTCCTACTTCGGCGAGGATCTCTGCGCCACCCTCGACCTCCAAAGCCCCAAGGACGCCGACTACCGCCGCCTGATGGGCACGGACGCCACGCTCCGCCCGACCGAGATCAAGAGCCGCCTCGACAAGGCCCTGATCGACGCCGGCGTCGCCTTCCTCTTCGAGATGCGCCCCGTCCGCCCGATGCGCGACGCCGCCGGCGCCCTCTGCGGCGCCCTCTTCGCCGACCGCGGCGGCTTCCACGCCATCGCCGCCAAGGTCGTCGTCGACGCCACCTGGCGCAGGACGTTCGCGCGTGAAGCCGGCGTCCCCATGCGCCCGTTCGCGCCCGGCCGGCGTTCGATGACGATGTTCGCCATCGGCGGTGCGCCGGAAGGCCGCCCGGACGTCCGGGTCGAACGCCTGCCCGAGCCCGTCGTCTTCAAGGATCGCACCTTCCCGGCGTTCAAGCTCTCGATGGACTGGAATTTCAACGGGAGCACGATGTTCGACTTCGCCGCCGCCAATGCAGCCTTCCGCAAGGCCGCGTGGTCGCCCGAGGGCGTCGCCTATCCCGACCTCGTCGCCGTCGATCTGGGCGACGACGTGGACGAAGGCTTCGTCCCCTCCCCCGAT
Organism: Lentisphaerota bacterium; assembly: GCA_012514445.1. GTDB lineage: Bacteria > Verrucomicrobiota > Kiritimatiellia > RFP12 > UBA3636 > JAAZAI01. The sequence continues at coordinate 9,860 of JAAZAI010000406.1, read as the reverse complement.
CTTCCCGTCTTCACGGGCACGCGCGTTTCGGCGAAGGCGGTCCTCGCGCTCGCCGCGGCGCGTCCGGCTCCCGAGCCCGCCGGCTTCGGCGAAACGGCCGTCGCCCATCTCTTCGACGTGGTGCGGCACGACCGCTCGTTCCGCTTCAAGGACCGCCCGACCCTCCCCTTCGACCTAAACGCGCTGCCCCTCGTCGGCGACTGCGATGTCTTCGTGGCGGGCGGCGGCACCGGCGGCGCCCCAGCGGCCATCGGAGCCGCGCGCGAGGGCATGCGCACCGTCTGCGCCGAGAACCTGGCGCAGCTCGGCGGCGTGATGCTGACGGGCCGCATCGGCTCCTACTACTACGGCAACCGCGTGGGCTTCACCCACGAGATCGACGCCGGCATCACGGCGATGGGGCCGAAGCCGGACTTCGACACGAAGAAGGGCGGCATGAACGTCGTCTGGAAAAACGAGTGGTTCCTCGAAAAGGCCACCGAACGCGGCGCGACGATGCTCTTCGACGCTCTCACGGCCGCCGCGGCCGTGGACGGCAGGAGAGCCTGCGGCGCCGTCGTCGCGACCCCGTTCGGCACGGGCGTGCTGAGCGCCAAGTTCGTCGTCGACGCGACGGGCAACTCCGACTTCGCCGCCGCGGCCGGAGCCGAGACGATGTGCGATCTGGGCCGGGAGCCGGCCGTGCAGGGCGCGGGGCTCTCCCCCGTGGACATCGGCAACAACTACACGAACACCGACTTCACCTTCATCCTCGACGGCGACATCGTCGACACCACCCGCGCCTTCGTCACCGCCCGAGCCAAGTACGTCGACGGCTACGACATCTCCACGATCCCCAACACCCGCGAGCGCCGCCGCATCCTCGGCGACCTCGTCCTCCAGCCGCAGGACTTCTTCGCCAACCGCATCTACGCGGACACGATCAACCGCGCATGGAGCAACTTCGACACGCACGGCTACATCATCCACCCGATGTTCATGCTCAAGCCCACCGCGCACGACGCGCGCTTCGCCAACGTCCCGCTGCGCGCGCTGCTCCCCCGCGGCTTCGAGGGGATCGCCGTCACCGGCCTCGGCGTCAGCGCCCACCGCGACTGCATGCCCCTCATCCGCATGCAGCCCGACGTCCAGAACCAGGGCTACGCCGCAGGCCGCGCCGCCGCCATGGCGATCCGGGGCGGCTGTTCCATCCGCGCCATCGACGTGCGCGCCCTCCAGAAGACTCTCGTCGCCGAGGACATCCTCCCGGCGGCCGTCCTCGAGGAGACGGACGTGGCCTGCACGCAGATCGACGACGACGAGTACCACGACATCGCCCGCGTCTTCGTGGACACGAAGGCGGCGCTCGGCGACCTCCGGATCCGGCTCGCGGCGAACCCCGACGACGTCGAGACGGCGGCGACCCTGGCGTTTCTCGGCGACGCGACGGGCCGCGACCTGCTCGTGAAGACGATCGCGGCCGCGGACTGGGACGACGGCTGGAACTACCGCGGCATGGGCCAGTTCGGTCCCTCGATGAGCCCCCTCGACGCGAAGATCGTCGCCCTCTCGACGATCGGCGGCGATGCGGACACGACGCTCGCGAAGCTCGTGACGCTGACGATCGAGCACGCGTTCTCGCACATCCGGGTGGTCTCGCTGGCGCTGATGCGCCGCCCCGATCCACGTGCCGCCGCCGCTCTGGAGCGCCTCCTCGCCGCGCCAGGCGCCGCCGGCCACGCCATCGTCACCTTCCAGGACGCGCTGGCCTCGAACCGGCCCGACTGGAACGACACGACCGTTCGCAACGCCCAGCTCAAGGAGCTCTATCTGGCCAAGGCGCTCGCCGCCTGCGATCCGAAATCCAAGACGGCGCGCGGCATCCTCCGCGCCTACGCCGAAGGCATGCAGGGCATCTACGCCCTCTTCGCCGACGCCGGATGCTAAACACGCCGATGTCGGCCTCGAGGATGACGCGTTCCCGGCACAAGCCCGTCTGAAGCGAGGAATCAGCCCTTCAGCACGGCGAAGTTCGCGAAGGAGCCGTAGATCGCCAGCACCAGGACGACGAGCGCGACGCAGGCCGGAATCGTCCAGCGCCAGGGCGTGAGGTCGACGTCGTGCGTGTCCTGCTGCACCCAGGCCTCCTGGCGGGGCGCGACGACGCCCCAGAGCAGCATGATCGCGATCAGCGCCGCGAAGACGATGCCGAGGAAGTGGTAGTTGCCGCCGCAGACGACGCGCAGGTCGAGGCCCATCGCCGGAAACGCGAAGTACGCGAGGGCGATGAAGACCACGCCGCCGACCAAGCCGAACTTGGCCGCCGCAGGCGGCACGCGCCGCCCCAGAAGCCCCACGAGCACCACCGCGAAGATCGGGATGTTGTAGATGCCGTTCATCGTCTGCAGGTAGGTGAAGATGCTGTCCTGCCCGATCAGCAGCGGCGCGACGCTCATCGCGACGACGGCCATGATCCACCCGAACCACTTGCCGGACTTGACGACCTGCTCGCCCGGGGCGTCCTTGCGGAAGACGCTCTTGTAGATGCCCAGGCTGAAGAGCGTGCACGTGCTGTTGAGCGCCGAATTGAAGCTCGAGAGGATCGCGCCGACCATCACCGCGCAGAAGAAACCGGTCAGCACCGTGGGCAGCACCGTCCGGACGAGCGCGCCATATGCCTCCACCGGAGCCAGAGACGGCAGGTTGCCCTTGACGACGAACCAGTAGTACGCCATGATGCCGGGAAGCACCAGGTACAACGGCCCGAGCAGCTTCATCAGCGCGCACATCAGCACGCCCTTCTGGCCCTCCCTGAGGTCGTGCGCCGCGAGCGTGCGCTGGATGATCTGCTGGTTGGTGCACCAGTAGAACAGGTTGATGACGAGAACCCCCGTGAAGATCTCCCAGAACGGAACGGGATCCTTTGGCCCGCCGATGGAGTTCAGACGCTCGGGAATCGCCTTCGCGATGGCCTCCGCGCCCGCCACGACCCCCTCGCCCTCCCCGAGAAGACGCAGCCCGAAGAACGTGATCAGCAGACCGCCCGCGAGCAGCCCGATGCCGTTGAGCAAGTCCGAAAAGGCCACGGAACGAAGCCCGCCGAAAAGCGCATAGCCGGAGCCGATGAGCCCCACGATCCACACCATCAGCCAGATGATCGTCCTGGGGGACTCGATGCCCGTGAGCGCCTTCATGTCCAGGATGCCGGCCAGGCCCTGCGCGCCGGTGTAGAGGATGATCGGCAGCAGGATCGTGGCGTAGGCGGCGAGGAAGACGACGTTGCAGACCACCTGCGTCGCGTGGTCGAAGCGAATCTCCAGCAGCTGTGGAATCGTGGCGATGCCGCTCTTGAGGAAACGCGGGAGGAAGAAAGCCGCCATGAGCACGAGCGCGACCACCGCCACCACCTCCCACACCATCACGGAAAGGCCCGCCTTGAACGCGTCGCCGTTGAGCCCCACCATTTGTTCCGTCGAGAGGTTCGTCAGGAGGAGGCTTCCGGCGATGAACGGCCAGGTCAGCGAACGGCCGGCCAGGAAAAAGCCCGTCTCCGTCTTCAAATCCTCGCCCCGCGTGCAGTACCACGTGATCAACGCAACCAGCGCGGTGAAAAAGACAAACGAAACGATGGTCAGCATGGCGTACCCTCCTGTTGTTGGATTCTTGCCCGCCCGGGATTGTAGCATTTCCGCCGGGAGAATTCGAACCGGAAAGGGCAATCGGCCAGTTTCGGGCATGGCGAATTCATTTGGCTGGAAATCGACGTGGGAAAAGGGGTGAAGGCTTGAAAACTGGGTTGGTTGGCGTGGCGGAAGCCACGCGCTCCCAGGGTTTGCACTCCTTTTCCCCGAAAACAAGTCAAATGAAATCGCCATGCCCGGTTCCCGGGGGTGCGATTTCTCTTCGTTGCATCGCACCCAAGAATTCAGGAGACAGAATTCAGAATACAGAATTATTGCTCAACGACTTACTCGTCATGAGGATCCCCTTTCTCGTGTCCCCAGCATCGGAGTCACGGAAATCGTTGACGAAACCCATCATAAACCTTTGTGCCACAGATTCTGACTTCTGAATTCTGGATTCTGACTCCTGTGCGAATTCAACAAAGTTGAATCGCACCCGGTTCCCGGGAGGCCGCGTTTGGTAGTTGGATTTTTCATGCTCTTGGGCTATACTTGGGCCGTTTTTCGCGACGAAATCGCCGCGTCATTCCGCCTCGGGCGGTTCTCTCCACCCTTCTACCATGAGCACAGATCACGACCCCAACGCCGACGCCGCGAAACCGGCGGGCAACTTCCTCCATCAGTGGATCGCCGCGGACGTCGCGGCCGGCCGCACCGGCGGCGAAGTCGTCACCCGTTTTCCACCCGAACCCAACGGCTACCTCCACATCGGCCACGCGAAGGCGATCTGCCTCGACTTCGGCCTTGCCAAGACGTTCGGCGGACGCTGCCACCTGCGCATGGACGACACGAACCCCTCGAAGGAGTCCGACGAATACGCGGACAACATCAAGGCCGACATCCGCTGGCTCGGCTTCGACTGGGGCGGGCATTTCTACAGCGCGGCGGACCGCTTCGACACGATGTACGACATCGCCGAGAATCTGATCAAGAGCGGCCACGCCTACGTCTGCCGCCTCTCGCAGGAGGACTGGAAGCACTATCGCGGCGTGCCGACAGAGCCGGGCCGTGAAAGCCCCTCGCGCAACACGCCCCCGGAGGAGAACCTCGACCTCTTCCGCCGCATGAAAGCCGGCGAGTTCCCCGACGGATCGCTCTGCCTGCGCGCGAAGATCGACATGGCCTCGCCCAACATCCACTTCCGCGATCCCGTCCTCTACCGGATCATGCACGTGGAGCACTACCATGCCGGCGATACGTGGTGCATCTATCCGATGTACGACTTCGCGCATCCGATCGAAGACGCGCTCGAGGGCGTCACCCACTCGATGTGCACGCTCGAATTCGAAGTGCACCGCCCGCTCTACGACTGGGTCGTCGACCGCATGGACGAGATGGGGCTGCTCGTCGTACGCAACGGCGTCAAGATCCGTCCGCAGCAGCGCGAATTCTCGCGTCTCAACCTGACCTACACCGTCATGTCCAAGCGTCTGCTCCTCCAGCTCGTGCAGGAGGGCCGCGTCGCCGGCTGGGACGACCCGCGCATGCCCACGCTCTGCGGCATGCGCCGCCGCGGCTACCCCGCCGCCGCCATCCGCGGCTTCTGCGAAGGCCTCGGCGCCACGAAGTTCATCAGCACCACGGACTACGCGCTGCTCGAAGAGGCGGTGCGGGAAGTCCTCAACAAAACCGCCGCCCGGCGCCTCGCCGTCATCGACCCCGTCAAGCTCGTCATCGACAACTATCCCGAAGGTGAGGAGGAGTCGTTCGACGCCGTCAACAACCCCGAGGACGCCGCCGCCGGCGCGCGCAAGGTTCCCTTCTCGAACACGCTCCTCGTCGAGCGCGCCGACTTCATGAAGGATCCGCCGAAGAAATTCTACCGCCTCGCGGTCGGGCGCGAGGTTCGCCTGCGCTACGCCTGCCTCTTCACTTGCACGCACGTCGTCGAGGACGACTCGGGCCGCCTCCTCGAAATCCACGGGACGATGGATCCGGCTTCGCGCGGCGGCACCGCGCCCGACGGCCGCGCCGTCCGCGGCACCATCCACTGGGTCTCCGCGCGGCACGCCGTCGAAGTCCCGGTGCGCCTCTACGACCGCCTCTTCACCGTCGAGGATCCGCTCGCGGACGATGTGCGCGACTTCACCGCCTTCCTGAACCCCGACTCCGCCCGTGACGCGGTCGTCCTCGCCGAGCCGTCGGTCGCGGAGCTGCCTCCGGGCTCGCAGGTGCAGTTCGAGCGGCTGGGCTATTTCTTCGCCGATCCGGCGGACTCGAAGCCCGGCGCGCCCGTGTTCAACCGAACGGCCTCGCTGCGCGACTCCTGGGCCAAGAACTCATCCAAATAAACCACGCAACGACAGGTACGCCATGACCCGACGCCCCCTCAGCGGCATCGCCGCACTTTCCCTGACCGCCCTCATCGCCGCCCTTGCTTCCGTCGGCTGCGAGCACGGCGAATCCGGCGGTTCCTTCGCCTGGGGCGACAGCAACGTCCCTGCGGAAACCGCAAAGGACGATGACAAGGACACTCCCGCGACTGGCGAGGCGGCGGCCTTCGTCGGCACCTGGAACCTCCTTCCCGACAAGGGCGGCACGGGCTGGTACGGCTTTTTCTACGCCGACGGCACCTGGAAGATCGCCGACGATCCGGAGGGGACCCGCCGCCGCGTCTTCGGCCGCTACAGCGTCAAGAACGGCCGGCTCGAAGGCGACATGACGAACCCCGGCGTTGGAACGGGGGCGATCTCGGCCGTCATCTCCCCCGGCGGCATCATGTCGCTGAAGTTCGTCGAACACTGGCACGATCCGCACAAGACCGTGACCTACAGCGGCTCCAAGCTCTGATCCCCGCGGCGCACGGCCGACAGGAGGTGCAGGATGGCGAACGAAACAGACCCTGGGGTGCCCGATAGCCGCGAAAACGTCTTCCGAGGCTTCGACGACGCGTACGGGGAGGGCTTCGCCGATGGACGCCGTTCCATGGCCTTGGCCGTCGTGCGCAAGTTCCTCCCGCTGCACTCCGATTCCGCGCTCTCGGACGTCACCGGACTTCCCGAGGCGGAAATCGCCGCGCTCCGCGATCCCGACGCCCGGGCACGGACCGCGGCCAGCGCGGCCGACGCCGTCCGGGAATCCGACGGCCCGCGCCTCTGGTCTCGCGACGCCCCGGCGCACGGCACCATGCTCGTCGAGCCCGGCTTCGTGCGCCTTGTCCGCGCCGCCAGGAGCTTCACGCAGGCCGCTCTCGCCAAGCGCCTCGGCGTCCACGAACGCACCGTCTGCGCGTGGGAAAGCGCCGATATGCCCATCCGCATGCGCAGCGCCACCTACGAACTTCTCAAAAAACTTTCCCCGAGCGAGACGCAATCTCGGGACGAAACCCCCAGACAGGACATCCCATGAAAGAAGAGATGATTTCGGTTGATTTCTGCATCGTCGGCGGAGGCCTCGCCGGTCTCGCCGCCGCCCTCGCCGCCGCCCGCCACGGCGCCAAGGTCGCTCTCGTCCAGGACCGCCCGGTCCTCGGCGGCAACGCCTCCAGCGAGATCCGCATGCACGTCTGCGGCGCCCACGGCGAAGACCGGCGGGAGACCGGCATCGTCGAGGAGCTGATGCTCGACAACTACTACTACAACAAGACGCCAAACTACGCGATGTGGGACGCCGTTCTCTATGGCAAAGCCCAGTACCAGCCCAATCTGACGCTCGTCCTCAACGCCAGCGTCAACGCCGTCGCGATGGAAGGCAACCACGTGAAGTCCGTGCGCGCCTGGCAGCTCACCACCGAGACGTGGATCACCGTGCAGGCTCCGCTCTTCGCCGACTGCTCCGGCGACGCCATCCTCGCCCACCTCACCGGCGCCGACCACCGCATGGGCCGCGAAGGGCGCGGAGAATTCAACGAAAGCATCGCCCCCGAAACCGCGGACGCGCGGACCATGGGCATGAGCTGTCTCTTCCAGGCCCGGGAGCACGCGACGCCCCAGCCCTTCACCCCCTTCCCGTGGGCGAACTCCTATTCCGGCAAGGATCTCTTCTGGCTGGACGGACGCAACGTCGACATCTACCACACCAACTACTGGTGGATGGAGATCGGCGGCATGGTCCACAGCATCCACGACACCGAGAAATGCCGCGAAGAGCTCGTCCGCATCGCCTTCGGCGTCTGGGACTACATCAAGAACTACGCCCCCGACAAGGAGCGCTTCGCCAACTTCTCGCTCGACTGGCAGTCCTTCCTCCCCGGCAAGCGCGAAAGCCGCCGCTACTGCGGCGACGTCATCCTCACCCAGAACGACATCGCGGCCGAAGGGCGCTTCGAGGATCTCGTCGCCTACGGCGGCTGGACGATGGACGACCACTTCCCCGAGGGCTTCTACCGCCGCGGCCACGGCACGATCTTCCATCCCGCGCCGAGTCCCTTCGGCATCCCCTACCGCTCGCTCTACTCGCGCAACATCGCCAACCTCTTCTGCGCCGGTCGCTGCCACAGCGCCACCCACTCCGCCATGAGCGCCACGCGCGTCATGGGCACGTGCTCGCTCATGGGCCAGGCCGTCGGCACCGCCGCCGCCATCGCCACGCGCGACGGGCTTTCCCCGCGCGCCGTCTACGAACGCCGCATCGCCGAACTGCAGCAGACGCTCATGGACGACGACTGCTGGCTCCCGTGGCGCGCCCGAGCCGTCTCCGGTCTCTTCCGCGAAGGCCACGTCACCTCCACCGGCGGCGAAGGCGCCGACTTCGTGCGCAACGGCGTCGACCGCCCTTGGGACAAGTGCCCCAACGCCTGGACCGGCAGGCCCGGCGAGGCCGTCGAATGCCGTTTCGCCGCCGAGTCCGAAATCGCGGAAGTCCGCCTCGTGTTCGACAGCGACCTCAACCGCAAGGACCCCAGCCGCAACCGCGGCCAGAGCCGGTTGCTCAACATGCGCTACTACCGCGGCCTCGACGACGCGCCCTTCGCGCCGCCCGCCACGCTCGTTCGCGATTTCCGCATCGAGACGCTCGCCGCCGACGGCACGTGGCATCGCGCGGCCGAATGCCGGGAGAACTTCCAGCGCCTCGTCCGCGTCCCAGTCCTGGCCCGCGCCTGTGGCGTCCGCATCGTCCCCGAAGCCACCTGGGGCGCCGATACCGCGCGCATTTTCGCCTTCGAAGCCCGGTAAGTATCCCCCGACATGCAAATCATCCTCGCCCGGGACCCGGCCCCAAAATCGGACGCCTTCTGCTGGGCGAGCCATGCCTGGGACTGCCATTGGATCGAAGACCCCGCCTGGGACGGCGCAACCTCGCACGCCTGCGCGTTCCGACGCGTCTTCTCCCTCGGCTCCGACGCGAAAGTCCGCTTCCACATCTCCGCGGACTCGCGCTACACGCTCTTCCTCGACGGCGCGCGCCTCGGCGCCGGGCCCGAGCGCGGCGACGATTCCAACTGGTTCTACCAGACCCATGAGCTGACACTCCCGGCTGGCGTCCACCGTCTCGTCGCCGTCGTCTGGTGGACGTCCGAACGCCTGGGGCTCCGCCACCTCGGCCACCTCTCCCACGCCCCCGCCCTCATGGTGCGCGGCGAAGGTCCGATGGAAGAAACCCTCTCCACGGGCCGTGCCGACTGGCAGGCGCTCCCGCTCGAAGGCGTCACCTTCCGGATGCCCGTCTCCGGCGCGGACTGCCTCGTGGGCGGACGAACCCACATCGACGCCGCCCGCATGCCACGAGGCTACGAGGCCGGCGCAGACGACGCGGGCCTGTGGCAGCCAGCGCGCAAGGGCCCCGCCGCCTTCCTTCGCGCGCACATCCTGACCGCCTTCACGAATTCGCGCCAGCTCCGCCATGGCACGCTGCCGCCGATGTTCGAAAAGATCGTGACGGGCGGCAAGGTCCGCCACGCCCAGCCTGTCGCCGCACTCGAAACCGCCGACGCCCTCCCCTTCAATCCCGGCGAGGCCGACGAGGCCGCGATCCACGATTTCCAGCGAATGCTCGACGGCCACGGCGCCGCCACTGTGCCGCCCGGCACGACGTTGCGCGTGCTCATCGACGTCGGCAATTACGTCTGCGCCTGGCCGATCCTGAAAGTTGCCGGCGGCGCCGGCGCCGTCGTCCACATCGACTGGGCCGAATCGCTCTACGACGACGCCCGCCGCTCGGGCAAGGGCGACCGCGGCGCCATCGACGGAAAATTCTTCACCGGCATCGGCGACTCGCTCGCCTGCGATGGCGGCGACTTCGTCTTCGAGCCCTTCTGGT
>JAAZAI010000047.1 GCA_012514445.1 Lentisphaerota bacterium | reverse complement strand
TCCGAGCGCGCCGTTTCCCTGGTTCCCGGCCATATTGCGAATTGCTGGACAAGCAATGAGTCGAAAGCGTTGAGTCGTTGGGGCACGCAGAGTTGACTCGTTGGGTTCAAGTCAACATCAACGACGGCTTGCCGGGAAAACCTCGCGGTGGCGCGGAGATCGCGGAGCGGGACGTCCGCGGGTTTGATCTTGAAAAGACAAGACAAGGCTCGCGCCAAAGTTTGACTCATCCTGCGCCCAGGTCTCTGGGCGCAGGAAGCGCACAAATCAACGGACCACCATCACCGTGCCAGCGCCGAGGACGAGGACCTGCCCGCCGCCGACGGAGTCGGTGACAAAGCCGTCGGTGAACAGCGTGGAGCCGGCCGAATACGTGCCGGGAGCGACCTTCGCGCCGTCGGCGGTCATGTCGCGCAAGATCAACTTCTTTCCGGCGAGGTCGAGCACCGTACCCGGCTCCATGGTCGCCTGCTGCATCTTCAGCGGCGCAGTCAGCACCACGCGGCCATTAGCCTCGATGGAGAGCGACGCCGCGTCAAGGACGTCGTTCTCGCCTCCCCAGCGGGTGGACGGAATCGGGGTGAAGGCCGTGTTCGACGCATGCCCCGTGTTGCGGACGATCAGGGTCCCGGCCCCCTCCCCCTGCGTCCCGGATTGCAGGTTGACCGTTCCCGCGGACGCCATCAGACTCGCCGTTCCAGAGGAATGGGTGCCGCCCTTGGCGTTGATGTCGGCCGCGCCGAACGCGTCGAACGTCGCGCCCGCGCCCGTCAGCCGAACCGCGATGCGTCCGCCGGCGCCGGAATAATATGTGCTTGATCCGCCAGTTCCGCTGGCGTTCATGGATCCGCTTCCCGCGAGGAATGCAGCCGTGACGTTGAGCGTTCCGCCAGAGGCCCGGTTCCAGTACGATTTTTTCGTAACCGGCGCCACCGTGGCGACGCCGTCGTGGGCGAACGTGCCGGCGACAGTCACCTTCACCGTTCCGCCACCGGGATTCGTGTTGCCCGCGTCGCCGCTTTGCCCGTTGTTTCCCGGGTAGACCGGGTTCAGAATGGAATCGTAGGCGAGGGTGGTCGCGGAAGCGGAGGCAATGCCGCCATGGTAGGAAATCAACGTGCTCACTCCGGATCGGATGCCCCGGCCGGGCCCGTGGATAAGCCCCGAGGAGGTGACGGACAGGTCGCCATTGACCGTGATGTCACACGCCGGCGCATTCAGGGCTACAAAGTTTCCTACAACGTGGCGCTCCCCAACGGCACCTATGGCGTAAAGGTGGAGAAGAAGGGTTCTGTTGGCCTCAGCATCATTGTCAGGTAGCAAGGAGGTGCGGCGGAGCAAGATGCTCCACCTCCGGAGGTGCACCGTCTCGGTGCGCCACGGGGGGACGGCGAATTATGGTAGAGGCTCTTGCAAAACCCCTTCGGAATCCTCGAAACTGTCGGCTCCCGCCGCCTTGGCGCATGCGCCATTTCTTTGATTCCGGGAGTTTGTAGGCCAGAAGTGTGAATGGGTGCAGGCGAAGGGGCGTTGAAGCCTTTGCGAGGCCGGAATTCGTCCTTCCCGGGCACACTCTGTCCGTCCCTGCCTGCACAGCCGGGCTTTTCACCTCCTCTCCGCTTCTCGCCGCCGCTACCCGAGCATCCTGAGCATCTGTTCGGCAGCGATCACCATCAGGCCGAAGGCCAGATGAGCCGCGACTTTGACTGGGCCGCGCACTCGCACATGGCGTCCTCCATGTTCATCGTGCAGATGGGAGTTTACTCGCTCGACCGAGCTGCGTTCTTTGT
>JAAZAI010000405.1 GCA_012514445.1 Lentisphaerota bacterium | reverse complement strand
CCGCTATCCGATGCCCAACGCCAAGATCCCGCTCGGGATCATCGGCGCGGAGGACGATGACGCATCGGCGCCGTTCGCCTCCGTCTGGCGCAACCGCTTTCTCTGGGCGGGCTTCGTGTTCGCGATGGTCATCGGCGGACTCAAGGGCTGGAACGCCTTCAACCCGCGCATCCCCGATCCGTCCGTGGTGATCAAACTCGGCGAATACGTCACCGACCCCGCCTGGGGCGGAATGTTCGACGCGAGCCTCGTCCTCTCGCTCTTCATCATCTCGATCGCGGTCTTCTTCGAACTCAACGTGCTCCTGTCGATCGTCGTGGGCTACTGGGCGTGCCGACTGGTGTACCCCGCGGGCTACCTCGCGGACTTCAAAGTCAACGCCGGGTTCCCGTGGCGCGACGAGCAGACGATCGGCGCGTACATCGGCTACGCGCTCATCGTGCTCGTGCTCTCGCGCCGCCACTTCGCGGAGGTGCTGAAAGGGGCGTGGAAGGGGCTCCCCCGGGCCGAGGGCGAGGTGCTCTCCTCGCGCGCCGCCGTGGCGCTGCTGGCCTTCTGCCATGTGGGCGTGATGGCGTGGGCGCGGCTGGCGGGCGCGGGCTCCGGCTCGATGCTGCTGATGTTCGCCTTCCTCGTGATGGTGGGGTTCGTGGCGGCGAAAATCCGCGCGGAATGCGGCACGCCCTTCGGCTATTTCACGCCCTACAATTCGATGCTCTTCGTGACGCTCTGCGGCGGCATGGCGGTCTTCGGAACGGGCGGGCAGCTCGTCTCGCTGATCCTCTCCGGCTTCCTGACGGTGACGGTGTTCTACCTGATCCCGGGCATGCAGTTCGAGATGGTGCAGATCGGCAAGCGGATGCGCCTGCGGCCGTGGGACGTGGCGGGCACCTGCTTGCTCGGCCTGTTCGGCGGCCTGTTCATCGGCGGCTGGGTCTTCCTCTCCAACGCCTATTCGATCGGCGGGGACAACGTGCGCTTCCAGTGGGCGTTCAACGGACTCAACTGGTTCATGAACAGCTACCGGGCGGAACTCAACGAGACGACGGCCGCCTGGTTGCGCGGCGGGGGCGCGGAGCCGGCGGGCGGAGCCTCGGCCTGGGGCGTCGGCATGATGGTCTACGGCGGGGTGGCGACCATGGCGCTGGCCATTCTCCGGCAGTTCTTCTCGGGTTTCTGGTTCCACCCCGTGGGCTTTCTGCTCGGTGCGACCAATCTCAACGAAGGCGCCAACTGGGGTTCGCTGCTCGTCGCCTGGGCGATCCGCTACGCCGTGCTCAAAGTCGGGGGCGCGACGGCGGTCACGAAAAAGCTCCAGCCGTTCTTCCTGGGGGCGTTCATGGGCTGCGTGGCGAGCATCGCGATGTTCACTGTCGTCAACGCCATCGCCGTCTCGAACGGTTCAACCAACTTCTATTCTGGAATTCCCTGACGACATGAGACGCAAGTGGGAGCAGATTGCCGGGACGTCGCTGTTTCTGGCGGCGCTGATTGCGACGGCCGCGTTTTTCGCGACCGTCTTCGAAGCGCGGCCTCACGAAGGGGCGCGCGGCGCCGCCGGCGTCGCCGACCGCGCCGCGATGGAGGCCGCCCTCGCGCCCGAAGCCGTCCAGGCGCGCGTCCGCCAGATCCTGGATTGCGGCTCGCGGGCGCCGGGCCAGAAGGGGCTTGACCGCGCCGCGGCGATCATCGAACAGGCCTATCGCGACGCCGGCCTCGAGTGCCTCGACCAGGACGTCGAATTCGCCGCCGCTCTGACGGAGGGCGGCCACGGGACGCTGCGCATCGTCGAGGCGGATGCCGCTGCGGCGCTGCCGGTCTGGCCGTTGCAGCCCAACCACGCCCAGCCCGTCGTCACGCCCGAGGGCGGCGCCGTCGGCGAACTGTTCGCCGTCACCGACGCGAGCCTGGGCGCCGCGCTGCGCTTCGACGACAAGATCGCCGTGCTGGACCTCGCGAAACCCGTTCCCGGCGCCTACGGCATCAACCCGGCGCCTTACGCGGAGCATGGCTTCCAGGCCATCGTCTACACGCATGCGGACGGTCTCGACAAGATCTCCACCGAAGACCTGCGCAAGATGAGTTTCCCGCTGCTGCCGGCCAACGTCGTCCGCGTCGTCGCCGAGTCGGCCGTGCTCGAGCGGCTTGGGCAGCGTGCCACGCTCGAAGCGAAGGCCACCTGGCGCAATGTGCGCACGCGCAACCTGGTTGGCGTCATGCAGGCGCCCGGCGGCGCGGACGCCGCGCTCGTCATCCCCGTCTACTACGATGCCTCGTCCCTGATCCCCGATCGTGCGCCGGGCGCGCATGCGGCGCTTCAGACCGCCATCCAGCTCCAGCTCCTCGAGGGGCTGAAGGCCGGGCGCGCCGCGCTGCGCCGCGACGTGGTCTTCGTCGCCGCCGCGGGGGGCGGCGCCGCCCAGATCGGGCTGGCTCGTCTGCTCTCGACGGTCGGGCGTTCGGGGGGCGCCGCGGCCGAGGGCGAGCGCATCGCCGCGGAGCAGGCGCGCAACGATGCCGCGCGCGCGGAGCTCGCGGAGATCCTCGTCTTGTTCGACGCGCCGGCGTTCGCGACGCGCGAGGGGCGGGAGGCGTCGGTCGCCGCCGTCGGATCGCTGTCGTCCGCCGCCGCGCGGCGCTTTGCGGAGCAGTTCAACACGATTATGCGCCGCCGCGTCTTCTTCTACGCGGAGACGCTGTTGCAGGCGGAGATCGCCTTCAAGCGCGATCCCGACGACCTGACCACGCCGGCGTACCGGGCGTTCCGCGAGGCGAAACGCCGCTACGACCAGCTCAACACCCTCTCGGCGTTGCAGTT
>JAAZAI010000046.1 GCA_012514445.1 Lentisphaerota bacterium | reverse complement strand
CCAACGCGATCATCAAGTTCCGCCAGGGCTTCGGCCGCCTCATCCGCCACAAGGAGGACCGCGGCGTCGTGGTCGTGGCGGATCAGCGTATTTTCACCAAGAACTACGGCGGATCGTTCCGCAAGAACCTGCCGGCGGAACTGGTCCAGTACGCCGACGAGGCGACGCTGCTGGCCGAGGCGGCGCGCTTTCTCATCCCACAGCACAAGGCCATCTCATGAGTTTCATCGCCCTCGACACCGAATTCGTGTGGCAGCGGACGTACTATGCCAACCTGGGCCTCGTCCAGGTCGCGATGTCGGCCGACTTCGACGATGCGCGGCTGCCGTCCGCGCCGCCGGCCGCGCTGGCGTTCCCGGCGAAGACGCCCGAGCACCGCGCCGTGCGTCTGCTCGATCCGCTGCGCTGCGACCCCGCCGCCGTCGCCGCCGTGCTGCGGGACGCTCAGGTCGTCAAGATCCTCCACGACGCCGGCCAGGATCTGCAGCACCTCGGCCGCTGGTGCGGCGCCTCGCCCGTCAACGTCTTCGACACGCGCATCGCCGCGGGCTTCTGCGGGATGGCCTCGACCGTGTCGCTGCGGCAGTTGCTCAAGGACGTCGCGGGCGTCGAACTGGAGAAGACCGAGACGCGCACGGACTGGATGCGCCGCCCGCTTTCGCCGGAGCAACTCGAGTATGCCGCGGACGACGTGGCGTATCTCGGGGGCGTGATGGACTGGCTGCTCGCGAAGGCGAAGGCGTTCGGCACCTGCGACTGGATGCTCGAGGAGATGCGCGTGCTGGACGATCCCGCGCGCTACGCCGAGGGTCGCGTCGCCGACGCCTGGCGGCGCGTGAAGATTCCGGTCCGCGCCTTCCGCGCGCCGCGCCAGCTCGTCCGGCTGCGCGAGCTCGCGGCGTGGCGCGAGGAAACGGCCCGCTGCCGCAACCTGCCCCGGAGCTGGGTCGTCGAGGACAAGGTGCTCGTCGACGCCGCGCTGAATCCCCCGAGCCATCCCGACGCGATCTCGAAGCAGGACCTGCCGCGGCCCTTCGCCCCGGCGTTCTTCGAGACGTTGGCGATGGCGGAGACGCTGCCGGAGGAGGACGTCCCGGATCTTGGCGACACCGCCACGACGACCGTCCGCGACGCGGCTACCGGCCTGCTCAAGACCTTGGCGGCGGTCGCCGCCGAGATCCATGTCGACGCGGCGCTACTCGGCTCGCGCGCCGACGCCGTCCGATTCTGCCAGAACCCCGACGATCCCGCGCATCCGCTCAATCGCGGCTGGCGAGCGGAGGTCGCCGGGAAGCTCGCTCGCAATGCCCTCAAACCCGAAGGAACCCTGCTATGAAGACCCTCCCGAAGAAGAAGACCCCTGCGAAGAAAATCCGCTATGCGAAGTCGATTCCCGTCAAGTACAAGGCCGACGTGCTTGTCGTGGGCGGCGGCCCCGCGGGCGTCGCCGCGGCCGTCTGCGCCGCGCGGCAGGGCGCGAAGGTCCGCCTGATCGAGACGGGCACTTGTCTGGGGGGACTGGGCACGGCCGGGCTCGTGCCGGCCTTCATGCAGTTCACGGACGGCGTGAACTTCCTGGCCGGCGGCTTCGGCAAGGAGCTGGTGGACCGGCTGAAGGCGGACGGCGGCCTCTGGGGCGAGTCGTCGATCAAGGTCGAGGCGCTCAAGCGCCTCTACGAACGCATGCTCGATGAGGCGGGCGTCGCCTTCACCTACCACACGCAGCTCATCGACGTGGTCAAGCGCGGCCATCGCATCACGACGGCGGTCTGCGCGGCGAAGTCCGGCCTCCACGCCATCGAGGCCGAGGCGTTCATCGACGGCACGGGCGACGGCGACCTCTGCGTGCTGGGCGGTGCCCGCTACGCGAAGGGCGATGCGCAGGGCGACATGATGCCCGGCACGCTGTGCTCGCTGTGGGGCGGCATCGACTGGCAGACGGTCTGGGGCCCGGAGGGCGTCCATCCCTGGAACGCGAAGATCGAGCAGGCGTTCAAGGACGGCGTGCTGTCCCTCGAAGATCGCCATCTGCCCGGCATGTGGCGCGTGGGCGAGAAGCTCGGCGGCGGCAACATCGGACACACCTTCGGCGTGGACGGCACGGACGAGGCGTCGCTCACGAAGGCGTACGTCTGGGGCCGCAAGTCGCACCTTGAATACGAGCGGTATTTCAAGGAGTACCTGCGCGGGTTCGAGAACATGGAGCTGGTGACCTCCGCGCCGCTCATGGGCATTCGCGAGACGCGCCGCATCCGCTGCGACTACGAGCTCAACGTCGAGGACTTCAACCCGGCGTCGACCTTCGCCGACGAAATCGGTCGCTATTCGTATCCGATCGACATCCACATCGCGAAGCCGGACAAGGCGAGCTACGACCAGTTCGTGAAGGACTTCAGCAAGCGCCTCGGCAAGGGCGAGAGCTATGGGATTCCGTATCGCTCGCTGACGCCGCGGGGGCTGGACAACGTCTGGGTCGCGGGGCGTTGCATCGGCGTCGACCGCGAGATGCAGGCGTCCATCCGCGTCATGCCCTGCTGCTACATCACCGGCCAGGCCGTCGGTATCGCCGCCGCGATGGCCGTCGCGAAGGGCGTCACGTCGCGCGAGGTCAACGTCAAGGCGCTGCAACGCCGGCTCAAGAAGGCCGGTGCCTTTCTGCCGAACGCCTAGACCCAGGAGTCCTTTGCGATGAAGATCACCGTTCTGGGCTCCGCGGCAGCCGAGGCCATCCCCGCGCTGTGTTGCGAATGCGCAACGTGTGCGACCGCGCGCCAGCGCGGAGGCAAGGACGTGCGCCGGCGCACGAGCTATTGGATCGACGAGGACACCCTGGTCGACTTCGGCCCCGACGCCTTCTGGCAGACGACGGCATTCGGCATCGATCTGCGCAGGATCGACCGAATCGTTTTCACCCATCGCCATTTCGATCATCTCAATCCCATGGAGCTGACTTGGCGGCGCGGAGGGTTCAGCCGGGTGACGAAGTCCATCGACGTCTTCGCCTCCCGACCCACGCTGACCCGACTTGTGGCCATTCCGAGCACGGACGGCGCCATCGTCTCTCTCGACGAACTGAAGATCGCGCCCCATGAGCTCCGGGCGGGCGTGGCGGTGGAGTCCGACGGCTTCGGCATCCTGCCGCTGGCGGCGAATCACGATCCCGGCGGATCTCCCTTCATCTTCGTGCTCTCGCGCGGTGGCCGGAAGGTGCTGATCTGCAACGACACGGGCGATCCGCCCGAGGCGACGTGGCAGTGTCTGGCGGGGCAGGGGATCGACGCGGCGTTCATCGACTCCACCATGGGCCTGGCCCATGCGGACTGCGCAAGCGGCCACATGGGCGTCAACGCCGTGGTGAAGGCCCGGGACCGACTGCTCGCCTGTGGCGCGCTGAAGCCTGACGCGCAGGTGTTCGCCAACCACTTCTCGCACAACGGCCACGCGCTCCACGCCGACCTCGAGGCGTTCTTCGCGCCCAAGGGGATCGGCGTCGGCTACGACGGGCTCGTCGTGTCCTGCTGAATGAAATCGGTCAGTCGCCGGGGTTGACGTAGGAACGCTCGTCGATCAGCCCTGGACCAGCCCCGTCGCCTGCCCGATTCAGTCGCTTGTGGCTAGTCGCTAGTGGTGTCCCGTCAACGGCGCGTTCTCGGTGCGCTACATCCGCTACACCGGGCAGAACGGCCAGTCGGCATGGGTTGGCGTCGTCGAGTCCCACGCAGGTGACCGGAAAAACATCTTGCGTCCATCGGTTGATTTTGAGACAATCCAATCAGTTTAGGATAACTCCGGTGGGGTGTCGTCTCCTTACCCGAACCGCGGCCGGAGAGAAAATTGGATTCAACATGATACCGAAAGCTGAAAAACAGGCGGTCTTCAAGTCCTTCGAACCGCTTGAGCATGCAGCACTTTCCCTGAATTACCTCACGCAGATGACGGATCCCGCGTTGGACTTTCTGCCTTACGGCCTGACCGCCCCGTTCTGCAATCCGCCCTTCGCGGAGCACAACCGGATCGACGACGCCGAGCTCGTGGCGTCGTGGCTCGAGGGCATCTCCTGCTGCCGCGAGATGCTCGGAACGAACAAGGGCGCGGACGTGGAGGAGTCGCTGGCCAACCTGCTGCTCAAGCAGGGGTGGGACGCCGACTCCGGTCTGCGCTTCCCCGTGCGCCGCGCCTGGTCCCCCGATCTCGACTACTGCGTCATTCCGGAGATGGCGGCCGTGCTGTCGGCCTTGAACCGCCTCTGCGAGACGATGCCCGGCGACAAGCGCGCGGACAAGCGCGCCGCCTCCCTCGTGGCCGGCCTGCGCGCCATCGTCGTCGAGACGAAGCAGCGCATGGCGGGGTCGGGCGTCTTCGAGGTGGAGGAGCCCTGCTGCATGTTTCCCGGCGACGTGTTCGTCCGCGGAAAGGGCTTCGTCCCGGGCGTCGCCACCGGCTTCACGGACTGGATGGTCCGCTGCTGCGCGCTCATCGCGCCGCTGGTGCGGCGGCATGCGATCAGCGGAGACCAGGCGGCGCTGGATCTGGCCACGGGCCTCGCGAACACGATCACGTCGCTGAGCCATTCCTTCACCTACCGCAACGAGTTTTCGGGCCACGTGCATTCCGCGCTGGCGACGGCCGTCGGCCTCGCCTATCTCGGCCGCCTCACCGGGCAGGACCGCTACGTCGCCAAGGCGAAGGGGATCTACGATTTCGTGCGTCGCAGCACGTCGGCCTTCGGCTGGTGCCCGGAGTACATGCAGTGGCAGCTCATGGCGGACGAGCGCTGCGCCGCGAATTCGATCAGCGCGATGATGCAGTGCGCGATGGAGCTCGTCGACTGCGGCTTCCCCGAATACTGGGACGACGTGCACCGCTTCTGGCGGAACCATCTGGCGCAAAGCCAGCTCGTGGACACGGGGTTTCTGCCGAAGGCGGGCAAGGCGGTCGACACCGATCGGCGCGCCTACAAGGGCATGGCGGAGCGGCTCTGCGGCGGTTTCTCCGGCGGCACCGCGCCCAATTCGCTGGCGCTCGGGCGGGCCAACGCGATCTGCGGGACGTGCTCGGCCGTCGTGCCGGTTGGCATGCTGGCGGCCTGGCGCCGCTCGATCGAATTCAGCCGCGGCAACCTCCTGGTGAACTTCCCCGTCAATTGCGAAAACGAGTACGCGAAGGTGGTCGTCGGCTATCCCAACACGGGCTACGTGCGCATCAAACTCAAGAAGGCGGCACGCGTCATCGTCCGCGTCTTCTCGTGGATGCCCTCGCCGCACGAGGGCACGATCGACGGGCGCCCCGCCGGGCTGGAGCGCCGCGACGACCTGGTCTCGTTCCCGGCCTGCGAGCCCGGCTCCGTGCTGGAGCTGCGCCACGAACTGAAGATGCGCCGCGTGATGGAGAACGTCATGGGTCTCGACTTCTTCGGGCTCTGGCGCGGCCCGGACATGGTGGACATCCTGCCGCACGGGCTGGGCTTCCGGCTCTACCAGCGCGTCGAGGGAGCAAGTCTGGAGACGCCCAATCCGCCTTCCGAAAATCTCGCCAAGGGGCCCATCCAGCCGATCATCGAACCGGTCAACGTCAAGGAGACGCGGCTCAACCGGCGCAAGGCGCCGCGGAGCTGAGGAGGCGAGGAGCGAGATGACGCGGCGGTCGATCGTCTTTGGCGCGGGCGTCAGCGGTTGCGCCGCGGCGCGTCTGCTGCTCCGAGCCGGCGAGGAGGTGCGGCTCGTCTCGCGCGTCGAGACGCCTGAGACGGCGGCGTTGCGCGCCGCCGGGGCGTCCGTCGTCCTGGGCGATCCCGCGGCGGCGGCGGCGGCGTTCGCCGCCGAAGGCGGGGGCCGGGCCGTCTTCAGCCCCGGCATCCCGCTCGGCTCGCCCGAGGCGGTCGCCTGCCGCGAGGCCGGTCTGCCGATCATCGGCGAACTTGAGATCGGCGCTGAATACCTGCGCGCCAGGATCGTGGCCGTGACGGGCAGCAAGGGCAAGAGTTCGCTGGTGAAGCTCATTGCCGACGTGCTGAACGCGGCGGGCGTCTCCGCCGTGCCCTGCGGCAACTACGGCACGGCGCTTGCGGAGGTCGCCGCGCGCGACGAGCCGCCCGCGGTGGCGGTGGTCGAATGCAGCTCTTTCCAGCTCGAGACGATCGGGGAGCGCTTCCGTCCGGCCTCGGCGGTGGTGATGAACCTCTCGGCCGACCACCTGGACCGTCACGGCACGATGGCGCGCTACCGCGATGCGAAGCTCGACATCTTCCGCAATCTCGCCCCCGGCGGCTTGGCGCTGCTGCCCGCGCCGTCGGAGGATCCGCACGGGCTCAACGCGGCGTTCCGGGCGCGGCACGGACGCGAGGCGACGTACTTCGGCCGCGGGGCGGACGCCCGGTGGCGCCACGTCGACGGGATCGTCGCGTGCGCCGGAGCCGGAATCGATTTCGACATCCGGGGCAGCTATTTCGACAACGCCGTGCTCGGGCCCGCGGCGGCGGCGGCCTGCGCCCTGCTGACGGCCGAGGGCGTGGCGCCCGAGACGATCGCCGCGGGGGTGCGCGCCTTCCAGCCGCTGCCGCACCGCATGCAGCTCGTGGGCGAGGTGGACGGGGTGCGCTTCGTGGACGACTCCAAGGCCACCAGCATCGCGGCGCTGCTCGCGGGCGCCCGGATGGCCCGCCCGCCGGTCTACCTCGTGGCGGGAGGCAGGCTCAAGGAGAAAATCACGGCAAATGGAAAAGAAGTCGTGACATCCGGGGTCGAAAAAGCGTATCTTATCGGCGAATGCATGGAAGACATGGCTTTGGCCTGGGCGCCCGACCTCGACCTTGAGAAATGCGGCACGCTGGACATCGCCGTGGAAGCCGCGTTCAAGGAGGCCCGGCCCGGCGGAACCATTCTGCTGTCGCCCGGGACGGCGAGTTTCGATCAGTTCAAGGACTACGCGCAACGCGGAAAGGCGTTTGCGGAACTTGTTCTCAGATTGCAAGAACACACGGCGGCTGCTGCCGCCAACCCCACGACCCCAACGGAGCGATAACATGAAGAAGACTTCAACATACACAGCCATCCTGGCTGGCCAGATGATCACAGCCGGGCTTTTGATCCAGGGATGCCGGGTCTATCAGCCCGGCCAGCGTTCTCTGCTCGGCGGCAGGACCTCGACGGCCGAACCTCGCGAGGCCACCGTGGTCACGCTCTCCGGCGAGTCGAAGGCGGCTGCCGGCGCGGGCGCCACGACGATCACGCCGAAGCCCGTCGTTCCCGTCGGCCAGGTCGGCGCTCCTGGAACGTACAATGAATTCATCGTCGGCGAAGGCGTCAAGGATCCGCATGCCGGGCTCACGAAGCTCAAGACCAAGCATGTTCCGCCACCGCCGCCCGCGATCAAGCACTCCTACTCTGCTCCGTCGACCCCGAGCGTGACGGCGGACGGCAAGTACAAGCTCTACCGCGTCAAGAGCGGCGACACCGCCGGCGAGATCGCCAACAGCCACGGCATGAGGCTCGCCGACTTCCTCGCCGTCAACGGGATCAAGACCGCGAACACGATCCGCGTCGGGCAGCAGTTCAAGGTTCCCGCCGACGGGAAGCCGATGGCGAGGGGCGGCGCGTCCACCCCGACGGTCGCGTCCTCCGATGGCGGCACCTACACGGTCGTGGCGGGCGACTCGCTCAGCGTCATCGCGCAGAAGCATGGGATGAAGACCGCCGAGCTGATGGCGCTCAACGGCATCGCCGACCCGCACAAGATCCGCGTCGGCCAGAAGCTGCGCGTCAAGGGCTCCGCCAAGGCGGCTCCGACGGTCGATAAGACGAAGCCCGCCGAAGACAAGCCCGTCGATGTCAAGCCGGTGGATGAAACGGTCGCGCCCGTGGAGCCTGTCGACAACGGCACGGCCCCGACGAGCATCGAGTCGCTCCTCAAAGACGTCGGTT
>JAAZAI010000404.1 GCA_012514445.1 Lentisphaerota bacterium | reverse complement strand
GGAGAAGTCCTCGGCGTCCATGAACGTGTATTCGTCGCGTTCGTGGAACAGGTACTGCACGACGCGCTTCTCGAAGTCGATCGGGGGGTACGGCTCGTCGCCTTTGACGCTGTGGTCGATCTTGGCCTTCGTCACCAGGTTCCGGAAGCGCAGGTGGTACATGCTGCTGGCGCCGCGCGCGCTCGGGGTCGAGACCTTCAGTTCCTCCAGCATGCAGGGCGATCCCTGGATTGCGACGACGTCGCCGCGTTTGATTTCACAAGCCTTGGGCATGGTTTGTCCTCTTCGTGATCCTCTATTATTTGTCTTTCGGCGCCACCGCCTGGCGGAGCCTGCCGAGACGTTCGCGCTCGGCGATGGAAAGCGGGCTGGGGTCCTGGTCGATGATCGACAGCGCCTGGCGCGCGGCGGGGGCGTCGCCGGCCGCCCAGCAGGCCTCGGCGTAGTGGAGCTGGATGCGCGGATCGTCGCCGCCGGACTTCGTGACGGCGGTCTTGAACGCCTCGTGCGCCTCCGCGTTCTTCTTCTGCCCCAGCAGGGCGGAGCCGAGGCTGTCCCAGACGGCGGCGAAGCCCTCGCCGCCGCCGCCGATCGCGCTGCGCGCCAGGTTCTCCGCGAGGTCGAAGCGCTTCGTCTCGGCGGCCATCGCGGCGTAGTCGTTGAGCACGAACCAGGCGGGGTTCTGCGAGATGCTGATCTGGAAGTGGCGCTCGGCCTCGGCGAAGGCGCGGCGGTCGACGAGCACCGCGGCCTTGATGTAGTTGGCGAAGCCGTCGCGCGGGAAGCGCTTGAGCGCCTCGTCCGCGTGGCGTTCGGCGGACGCCTTGTCGGCGGCCATCATGTCGAGCATGAGCGCGTGGCGGAAGGCGAAGTCGGCGTCCGCGCCCTGCTCGAGGGCCCGGGAAGCGAGCGTCCTGGCCATTGTCGGATCGCCGGCGGCCTGCGCCTTGAGGCTCTCGTGCAGCGGCGCGAGCCAGGCCGGGGCGTTCGTGGCGGCCTGCATGGACCCCACCGCGGCGAGGAGCCCGGCGGTGTCGCCGGCGGCGGCGCGCGCCGAGGCGACCTTCGAGAGGACCTGCAAGGCGTTGTCCGGCGTCTTGACGGCCATCAGCGCGGCGACGGCTTCGTCGGGGCGGCCGGACTTGACGAGCGCCTCCGCGCGGGCGAAGGCGACGGCCTGCGCATCGGCGCCGGGGGTGGCGGCCGCGCGGTCGACGAGGCGCAGGGCGCGCGGTCGGTCTCCCATGGCGAGCTGCAGTTCGGCGAACCCGAGCATGGCCTCCCAGGTGAAGCCCTGCTCCGGGAGCTTCGCCAGCGCCATCATCGCGGGCTGGGCGCCGGCCGTCTGCATGCCCATCGACGGCATCAACTGGCGGACGACGGCGTTGCGCAGCTCGGGATCCTCGATCGCCGCGATCTCGGATTCGATTTTGTCGCGGTCGGTCAACGGCAGGCCGGAGAGCGTCCAATACCATTTCGCGTCGAAGAAGTCCGAGGGTCTGACCACGTAGCCGTGCGAGGACGCGAGCGTCCAGGAGCCGCCGCCGGCTTTCGCCAGGTCGTTGAGCTCGGCGGCGATCTTCTCGCCGAGCTCGGGGCGCAGCCCTTCGCGGACGAGGGACGCGCGATTGAGCAGGGCGCTGATGTTGGTGCGATCGATCGCGTGCGCCTGGGTGAAGGCGTCGAGCGCCTCCTTCTTCAGGCCCGAGGCGTGGAGCAGCACGCCGAGGTTGTTGCCGCAGGCGGAGGCCTGGGCGCGGAACCACTTCGCAACCGCGGCCGAGTCGGCGTCGGCAGGCGCCATGGCGACCGTTTCGCCGAAGAAATCGCGCAAGTCGGCATGGTGGGCGTAGGCCCGGGCGAGGGCGTTGCTTCCGAGCGCATCGGGCTTGTAGAGGTGGTAAACGAGCCCCGCGGGCACGGGTTCGAGCCCGGCGGCCTTCGCCAGCGAGGGCTCGACCATCAGCGCGAGCTTGGCGGCGGCCTCCTCCGGCCGCTGCTGCATCCAGGTCAGGACAAACGGGGCGGGGCCCAGCGCGGCGGCCGCCTCGAGCCGGGGGTCGCCCAGCGCGGCGGCGGCCGCCTCGAAGGCGGCGACGACCGCGGCGTCGCCGCCGCGCAGCGGCATCGCCAGCAGGTCGATCCCCCTCGCCTTGGCCCGCGCGACGAGCCGCGAGTCGGCAAAGCCGTCCGTCAGCAGCCAGGTCCTGCCGCCAAGGCTCTCGACGACGGCGTCGGCGCAGGCGGCGGCGAATGGCGAGTCCGTGAGGGCCGGGGAGGGGGCCGCCGCGTGGACGGCGAACCCGGGCGCGCACGCGAGCGCGAGGGCGAGGGCTAAGATTCTCACAACCGACCTCCTGGCTGACTGGCCTCCGGGACGCCGAGAACCGGCTTGCGGCCGTTAAACATAAAAATCCGCCTTCCAGCGGACTTCGGCGGGCCTCGAAATGGAGCGGGTGATGGGAGTCGAACCCACGTGGCCAGCTTGGAAGGCTGGAGCTTTACCGTTAAGCAACACCCGCGATCTGAAATCAAGGGCAAAATCTACACCAAACGCCCTGCGGAATCAATCGAAAACTGCAAGGACGTAATCGGTCGATTACTGCAAGGACGACGTTTGCGCTGTATTTTCACGCGCGGACGTGCGATAATTCCGGGAAATTCGTTTCAAAACCCCTAGAACGCCAACGCCATGATCCTCGCCAACCCCCATTTCGCCAAGATCCAAGCCTCGTACCTGTTCTCGACGATCGCCGCGCGCGTCCGCGAGTTCTCCGCCGCCCATCCCGACGCCCGCCTCATTCGCCTGGGCATCGGCGACGTGACTCGCGCCCTCCCGCCCGCCTGCGTCGAGGCCATGCAGAAGGCCGTCGGCGAAATGGGCGCCGACGCCACCTTCCGCGGCTACGGCCCCGAGTTCGGCTACGACTTCCTGCGCGAGACCATCGCCAAGGCCGACTTCCAGTCCCGCGGCGCCGACATCCAGGCGGACGAGATCTTCGTCAGCGACGGCGCCAAGTGCGACACCGGCAACTTCCAGGAACTCTTCGCCGCCGGCGGCTTCACCATCGGCGTGCCCGACCCCGTCTATCCGGTCTACGTGGACACCAACGTCATGGCCGGCCGCACTGGCGCCGCCGCCGACGGCCGCTACGCCGGCCTCGTCTACCTCGAGAGCGACGAGGCCAACGGCTTCGTCCCCGCCCCGCCCGAAGGCCAGGTCGACCTGCTCTACCTCTGCTTCCCCAACAACCCCACCGGCGCCACCGCCACGCGCGAGCAGCTCGCGGCGTTCGTGGACTACGCGCACGAGCACAAGGCCCTCATCCTCTTCGACGCCGCCTACGAGGCCTTCATCCGCGACGAGTCGATCCCCCACTCGATCTACGAGATCCCTGGCGCGCGCGAAGTCGCCGTCGAGTTCCGCAGTCTCTCCAAGACGGCCGGCTTCACCGGCACGCGCTGCGGCTACACCGTCGTCCCGCGCGACTGCCGCGTCTTCGCCGAGGACGGCTCCAAGGTCCTCCTCGCCCCCCTCTGGCAGCGGCGCATGAGCACGAAGTTCAACGGCGTCTCCTATCCCGTCCAGCGCGCCGCCGAGGCCGTCTTCTCCGAAGCCGGCCGGCGCCAGTGCCGCGAGCTCGTCGACGGCTACCTCGCCAACGCCAAGCTCATTCGCGAGCGCCTCCAGGCGAAGGGCTTCAAGACCACCGGCGGCGACAATTCGCCCTACATCTGGTTCAACACGGGGATGGACTCCTGGGCCTTCTTCGACAAGCTGCTCAACGAGGCGCAGGTCGTCACCACCCCCGGCGCCGGATTCGGACGCTGCGGCAACGGCTACATCCGCATCAGCGCCTTCAACTCCATGCAGAACGTCGCCACGGCACTCGACCGCATCTGCTCGATCCTGTGACCAACCCCTGGTTTCGAGTTTCGACAAAGCTCTCGACAAAGCGACAAAGTAATTTGTAATTCCGTAATTCGTAATTCAACTATGATCATCGACGGACTTGAAATCTCAGCGGCCATCCGGGCCGAATGCGCCGCCGCCGCCGCCGCCCACCTCGCCGCCGTCGGCACGCCCCCGGGGCTCGCCGTCATCCTCGTCGGCGAGAATCCCGCCTCCGTATCCTACGTGACCGCGAAGGAGCGCGCCTGCAAGGAGACGGGCATCCGCTCGTTCGCTCTGCGCCTCCCAGCGGACGTGCCGCAGTCGCGCCTGCTCGCGGAAATCCGCCGTCTCAATGGCGACCGAGCGGTCCACGGCATCCTCGTGCAGCTTCCGCTGCCGAAGCACATCGACGAGTCCGAGGTCATCCGCGCCATCGCGCCGGAGAAGGACGTCGACGGTTTCCACCCCGTCAGCCTCGGCAAGCTGCTGCTCGGAGAGGACACGTTCGTCTCCTGCACGCCGGCGGGCATCCTCGAGATGCTCAAGCGCTCGGGCGTCGAGACCGCCGGGCGGCACGTCGTCGTCGTCGGCCGCAGCAATATCGTCGGCAAGCCCGTCGCCAACCTCCTGCTGCAGAAGCGCGCCAACGCCACCGTCACCGTCTGCCACACCGGCACGCCCGATCTCGGGCGGTTCACGCGCCAGGCGGACATCCTCGTCGTCGCCGCGGGCCGTCCCGGCACCGTCACGGCCGACATGGTCAAGCCCGGCGCCGTCGTGATCGACGTCGGCGTCAACCGCGTCCCCGACGCCTCGAAGAAGTCCGGCTTCCGCCTCGTCGGCGACGTCGACTTCGACGGCGTCGCCGCCGTCGCCTCGCGCATCACGCCGGTCCCCGGCGGTGTCGGCCCGATGACGATAGCCATGCTCCTCTCCAACACCGTCAAGTCCGCGCGGCAGGCCGCCGGACTCTGACGCCCCGCCCTCTCCCGCAACAGCCCCGACCCCATCCCCCCATGCGCACGAAAATCGCCCACGACGGCATCAAGAACCTCCACTACGAAATCCGCGAGATCGTCGACTACGGCCACGCCCTGCAGAAGCTCGGCGTCCCGATCACCTGGGAGAACATCGGCGACCCGGTCGCCGCCGGCGAGCACGTCGCCCCCTGGATCAAGGAGATCGTCCGCAACCTCCAGAACGACGACTCCACCTGGGCCTACTGTCCGAGCCGCGGCGTGTCCAAGACGCGCGAGTTTCTCGCCCGGGTCGCCTCGGAGCGTCCCGGCGGCGTCAAGGTCGGCCCGGACGACATCCTCTTCTTCAACGGCATCGCCGACGCCGTGGACAAGATCTACGATCTGATCCAGAAGGACAACCGCGTCCTCATGCCCTCGCCCTCCTACCCCACGCACACCTCCAACGAGGGCAAGCGCGGGGACTATCCGCACCTGCAGTTCCAGCTCTACCCCAAGAACAACTGGCAGCCCGACCTCGAGGAGATCGAGAACAAGGTCAAGTACAACCCGCAGGTCGTCGCCATCGCGATCGTCAATCCCGACAACCCCACCGGCGCCGTGTACCCCCGCAAGACGCTCGAGGCGATCGTCGCCATCGCCCGCAAGTACGGCCTCTTCATCATCTGCGACGAGATCTACGCGCACCTCTGCTACAACGGCGCCGAGACGCTCCACATCTCCCAGGTCCTCGGAGACGTGCCCGCCCTTTCGCTCCGCGGCATCTCCAAGGACTTCCCCTGGCCCGGCTCCCGCTGCGGCTGGATCGAGATGCTCAACCGCGACTCGTCCGCTTTCTTCCGCGAATACTGCGACGCGCTCGTCAAGAGCAAGATGATGGAGGTCTGCTCCACCACGCTTCCCCAGATGGCCATCCCCGCCGTCTACGGCGACCCGCGCTACGCCGCGCTCAAAGCCGAGCGCTCCGCGATGTTCGAACGCCGTTCGAACCAGGTCTTCGAATACTTCCGCGACCACGTCCCCGGCACCATCGTCCGCCCCGTCCAGGGCGCGTTCTACTTCTGCGTCGCCTTCGAGGACGGCGTGCTCAACGACCGGCAGACGCTGCCGATCGCCGACCCCGCCGTGAAGGCCTTCGTCGAGAAGTCCGTCGAGGGCGTCGCGCTCGACAAGCGCTTCGTCCACTACATGATGGCCTCCGAGGGCGTCTGCGTCACGCCCCTCACCGGCTTCCACACGGACATCCTGGGCTTCCGACTCACCACGCTGAATCCCGACGACGCCAAGCGCGCCCGGACCCTCGAGCGCATCGGCGACTCCATCCGCCGCTACCTCAAGTCCTGATCACCTTACCGCCATCGGGCGGAAGCGCACGCGCACGGGGCGGTCGGCGGCGTCGCCGAGGAGCTTGCGGCGCTGCTCGTGGTATTCGGAGTAGGAGCCCTCGAACCACGTCACCTTGCTGTCGCCCTCGAAGGCGAGGATGTGCGTGGCGATGCGGTCGAGGAAGTAGCGGTCGTGGCTCACTACCATGATGCAGCCGCCGAAGTCCTGCAGGCCCTCCTCCAGCGAGCGCAGCGTCGCGACGTCGAGGTCGTTCGTCGGCTCGTCGAGCAGCAGCAGGTTGCCGCCCGCGCGCAGGAGCTTCGCGAGGTGCACGCGGTTGCGCTCGCCTCCGGAGAGGATTCCGACCTTCTTCTGCTGGTCGGCGCCCTTGAAGTTGAAGCGTCCGCAATAGGCGCGGCCGTGCATGAGCTGGTTGCCGGCGAGGCTCACGTACTCGTTGCCGCCCGTGATCTCCTCGTACACCGTGCGCGCGTCGTCGAGCGCGTCGCGGTGCTGGTCGACGTAGGAGAGGCAGACCGTCGTCCCCACCTCCAGCGTCCCGGCCAGCGGCTTGAGCGCGCCGGTCATGAGCTTGAAGAGCGTCGTCTTGCCCGCGCCGTTGCCGCCGATCACGCCCACGATGCCGCCGCGCGGCAGGTCGAATTCGAGATGCTCGAAGAGCAGCTTCTCGCCGAAGCCCATCGCGAGGTCCTTCGCGCGCACGACGAGGTCGCCGAGCCGCGGTCCCGGCGGGATCTGGATGCGCAGGTCGTCCTCGCGCACGCTGACCTGCTGCGCCACGAGCTGCTCATAGCGCTTGATGCGGTCCTTGCTCTTGGCATGGCGGCCCGCCGGGTTCATCCGCACCCAGGAGAGCTCGTTCTCGATGAGCTTGCGGCGCGACTCCGCCTGCTTCTGCTCGCGCTGCATCATCGCCTGCTTCTGCTCGAGCCATGCCTCGTAGTTGCCCTTGTAGGGGAAGGCGCGTCCGCCGTCGAGCTCGAGGATCCACTCCGTGACGTTGCTCAGGAAGTAGCGGTCGTGCGTCACGACGATGAGCGAGCCCTTGAACTTCTTCAGGTACGTCTCGAGCCACGCCACCGACTCCGCGTCGAGATGGTTCGTGGGTTCGTCCAGCAGCAGGATGTCGGGGTTGGAGAGCAGCAGGCGGCAGAGCGCCACGCGGCGGCGTTCGCCGCCGGAGAGCGGCTTGATTGGGGCGTCGGCGGGCGGCAGGCGCAGCGCCTCCATCGCCATCTCCACGTGATGGTCGAGCTCCCACAGGTCGTTCGCGTCGATCGCGTCCTGCAGCCGCGCCATCTCGGCGTTGAGCTTCTCCATCGCCTCGTCGGACATCGGATCGCCGAGCATCCCGCAGATCTCGTCGTAGCGGTCGAGCAGCGTCTGCGAGGGCGCCACGCCCTCCGCCACGCATTCCTGGACCGTCTTCGCGTCGTCGAGCTCGGGCTCCTGGGAAAGGTAGCCCACCTTCGTGTTCTTCGCGACGAGGCACTGCCCCATGAACTCCGTGTCGAGCCCCGCCATGATCTTGAGCAGGGACGACTTTCCGGAGCCGTTGGCGCCGATGACGCCGATGTGCGCGCCGTGGAAGAAGGAGAGGTTCACGTCCTCCAGGATCACCTTCGCCTCGTGCTGCTTCGTGAGATTGACCAGACTGATCGCGTATTCGCCTGCCATGTGCCGCCGCCTCCTGCGTTTCGGGAAAAGGGCGCAGTGTATCAAACAAACGCCCGCCGGACAAGGCGCCCGATGGGTGG
>JAAZAI010000403.1 GCA_012514445.1 Lentisphaerota bacterium | reverse complement strand
GGGACTAGGAGGGTTCAGGGTTCAGGGTTCGGGGTTCGGGGGGCAGGGTTCAGAGGTCAGAGGGCAATGTCCCTGTCGCTGCGACGTCCCGCATTGTACACTCCCCGGGGACGAGGCGCAAGCACGGGCGTGTGCGGCATTTCCTTAAAAAGGGATTACGTTCCTGGCCTACAAAGGGGTCGACACCGTGGTCGAAATGCGGCATACTTTCTCCCCTGTTTCGATTCCCGCATGGAAAGTAATCCGGAGGAGCGCCCTGAAACGGGGGAATTGCTCCATGTCCTCTGAACGTCCGCTTCCGGCTTCTCTCCTCCGGCATCGAGGGCTGCTCGATTTCATCCGAACCCTGCTCATCGCCAAAACAATGACACAGAACAAACACGTCTCTTCCTTCGGGGACGCCCGCTGGATCTGGCCGTCCTCGCTCGGCCGCCCCGTCAATCACACCCTTGAATTCCGTCAGACCGTCGTTTGCGGCCCTGGGGCGGGCGCCGACGCCCGACTCTTCATCGCGGCCGACACGGTGTACGCCATCTGGATCAACGGCGAGTTCATCGATTCCGGGCGCTGCCCCGACGTCCCTCCCGAGCGGACGTTCGACGCGATTCCGGTCGGCGCCGCGCTCAAGCGCGGACGCAACGAGGTGGTCGTCGGCCTCTACGTGCAGGGCGTGGGTTCCTTCCAGCACCTTCCCGGGGACCCCGGCCTGATCTTCGCGATCCGCGGACGCGGCGTCGCCGCTTTCAGCGGCTTAGGCACGTCCTGGCGCACGTCGGCGAACTATCGCGCTGGCGAGATGCCCCGAATCTCCTCCCAGCTCGGTTTCTCCTTCGAATACGATGCAAGCCGCGATCCAGGCCCTTGGCGGAAGATCGGCGCGAAGGATCTCGGGCCGTACGCCGCGGCGATGTCGCTGGCCCCGCGGCCCATCGCCCGTACGGCGATTGGCGAACCCGTCGACGTGCGCATCGTCGCGCAGGGGCTGCTCGGCCCCGCAGGCGACGACTACCAGGCCAGCCCGTCCCGCGCGATGCAGCACGACCCGATGGCGGCGCGCACGTTCGACAAAATCTTCGTCGCGCCGGCCGCGCCGGAACTGCCGTCCGAGGACGGCCTCGCGGTGAAGGCGGGGGCGCTGGCGGAGGATGGCTTCTACATGGTCGTCGACCTCGGACGCGAAGAGGCCGGTTTCGCGACCTTCGACTTCGAGGCGGACGCCGGGACGGTGGTGGACATCGGCCACGGGGAGCATCTCAACGATCTGCGCGTTCGCGCCTTCGTCGGCAATCGCAATTTCGCCAGCCGCTACATCTGCCGCGAGGGGCGCCAGACCTTCACGCACATCTACCGCCGCATGGCGGGCCGGTACCTCCAGCTCAACGTCCGCAACGCGAAGACTCGCTTCACCCTGCACTACGCCGGCCTGCTGCCGGCGCTGTATCCAGTCGTGGAGTCCGGCGCCTTCGCCGCATCCGACCGCGTTCTCGACGCGATCCATTCGACAGCCGTCCGGACGTTGCGCCTCTGCATGCACGAGCACTACGAGGACTGCCCGTGGCGCGAGCAGGCGATGTACGCGAACGATTCGCGCAACCAGGCGCTGGCGGGCTACTACGCCTTTGGCGAGGGAGCGTTCCCCGCGGCGGCCTTGACGCTGCTCGGCAAGGGGCTGAAGCCCGATGGGTGGCTTGAAATGTGCATGCCGGCCTCGATCGCCATCACCATCCCCTCGTTCACCTTCGCCTGGATTCTGGCGGTTGGCGACCATTGGATGCATCGGGGCGACCGTGCTTTCGCGAAGCGCGCGCTGCCGATCGTCCGCGCGGTGATCGAGGCGCGCGAGCGCGAACTGCTCGACGGCCTGCTGCCCTGTCCTCCGGGCCAGCGATACTGGCAGTTCTACGACTGGGCGCCGGGGCTCGAGGGGCACGAGCGCATCCAGCCGGGCGAGGTGCGCTACGATGCGCCGCTGAACCTGTTCTTCGCGATGGCGCTGCGCGCAGGCGCGACGGTGGCAGCGGCCTGCGGCTCGCGTGGCGAGGCGGCCCGCTGGAACGCCCTGGCCGATTCGGTCGCGCGGCTCGTCCACCGCAAGTACTGGGTGCCCGTTGCGAAGGCGTACCACACCTACGCGGGCGACCGCGCCCCCGAGCACATTTGCGAGTTGACCCAGGCGCTCGCCCTCCTGTCGGGCGCCGTTCCCGCGGCGCTGCGCGACATGTTGCGCCAGCGGCTCGTCGAGCCGACCTCGTGGGTCGAGACGACGCTGAGCCAGTCGCTTTACAAGTACGAGTCGGTTCTCGGGGGCGGTGACGCGCACAGCCGCGCCGTCGTCGAGGCGGTGGCCGCGGAGTGGGGTGCGATGCTGCGCAAGGGCGCCACGAGCTTCTGGGAGACGCGTCTGGGCGGCGAGGACTTTGACGGCGGCGGCAGCCAGTGCCATGGCTGGTCGGCCACGCCCGCCTATCTCTTCGGGGCGTACGTGCTGGGCGTGAGACCGCTCGAGCCAGGGTTCGCCGCGTTCCGCGTCGAGCCCCTCGACTCGGGGCAGGAGTCCGCGTCGGGGACGGTTCCGACGCCGCACGGTCCAATCGCCGTCGCCTGGCGCCGCACGGCTCGTGGCTACGAGGGGACCGTGACGCATCCGGCGGCGTGTCGCTGCGAGACGACCGCGAATTTCAAGCGGATCGCGACAAAGGCCATCGGCTAGCCACTCGCGACGGGACGATCGCCCGGTTCAGAACTTGATCGCCCCTCCCGTCCACTGGCGGGTGCCGGCGGGCAGGACGAGGGTGGCTTCGATGCCGTCGGGGACGGAGGCGACGCCATGGAGCGCGCCGCGGCGGCCGCGGGTGGCCTGGAGAGCGACAAAACCGCCAGCGGGATGGACGAGCTTGGCGTTCAATTCGTCGAGCGGGCCGGGCTGCGGCGCGATGACGACCTTGCGGAAGCCGGGCGCCGCCGGGCGGATGCCCGCGAAGGTCGCGAAGGCGTGGAACATCGGGTGCGCGCCCCACGCATGGCAGTCGGATCGCGTCGGTTCCGGCGATTCGATCGTCGTCTTGAGCCCGCGTCCGGCGTGCTCGAACCAGAGGCCGAGGCGGTCGTAGATCGCATCGGTCCGGCCGAGGACGCGGAAGGTCTCGAAGAGGTAGTGCGAGAAGTAGATCGTCGTGCGGTCGAGGTCGTCCGCGCCGAGCAGGGCCTGCGCGATGTCCGCGCCCTTCGGGACGCTGCCGCCGAGGACGGCCATGCACTGGGCGTGTTCGGAGAAGCGGTCGCGGGATTTGCTCTCGGCGAAGAGTCCGCGTGAGGCGACCCAGAAGTGGCGCTTGGCGGCGGCGGCGATGTCGTGCGCAAGGCGGCGGTCGCGGGCGGCGAGTTCGCGTTCGCCGAAGAGATCTTCGAGTTCGGCGGCGGTGCGGAGCGCCAGGCGAACTGGAGATTGATCGTGGCGTTTGCGCCGCGATGGCCGTCGGGCGGGATGCCGCCGGGGCGCCAGTCCGGCACCCAGTCGGTGAAGTTCCAGCCATCGAGGCCGTGGAGCAGGCCGTCGTCGTCGTGGATGTTGCGGCGGAAGGCCTCGATGACGGCGCGAACGCCGGGCATGCG
>JAAZAI010000402.1 GCA_012514445.1 Lentisphaerota bacterium | reverse complement strand
CGCATCGGGGCAAGCTGTTTCATCGGCTCATGCAACAAGCCGTGACGGCCAGGCCGAAGGGGATCAAGCAATTGTATGTGCCGAAACACTAGATGTAGCGGTCGCTGGAGTCAATCAGCCACCCAGTAAACCGAATGCCCCGGCAAGGTCTCTTTTCGTGGGCTTTTGTGCCCTTTCGTGGCTATGGATTTCATTCCCGCGAATCTCCGCGAAAGGGAAGGCGTTTTCCCCGGGCTGCGCCCGTCGCTGATCGCTGAAAAACAGCCTTCCCGCCTCTCTGACGTAAGATGAGCACAAGAAGAGCCGCGGAGGGAATGTTTAGTGATTAACGACGGCCGTAGGCCGGAAACATTCACTCCGCTTCGCGGAGATTCGTGGAAAGAAGGCATACCCTTCGCCGCAGCATGTGCCAAGGGGAAAAGTGTCCAAATGCCGAAAACGAGTCGAATAGACGATCTTGTTCATGTCCCGCGCTGCGGAATAGCATCCGCGGGACGGACTGACGCCCAAACGACGGAACTGTTCCATCGTCTCGGCATACACGCATTCCGGTTTCGGATACGTCGTGGAGGCATTGTCAAGATAGACCATTTGAAACACCTTTTCCAAACTACCGCATCTCGCATGAGGCTGGCAAGCGTTTTTTTGGAATTTTGCATGGCATGGGTGTGATTTCACTTCGTTGCATCACACCCAGAATTCAGGAGACAGAAGTCAGAATCCAGAATTGCCGCTCAACGACTTACACATCATGAGAGTTTCATTTGTCGTGTCCCCAGCATCGGAGTCACTCGAATCGTCGCCTGAATTCTTCGTAAAGCCTTGTGCCACAGCTTCTGGCTTCTGAATTCTGGCTTCTGACTCCTGTGCGAATTCAACAAAGTTAATCGCACCCTGCATGGCATTGACTTCGGGATGGCTTTGCCCAATAATGACGTTTTGGAAATTTGCTATGAATTCACTCGAAAAAATGATTGCATGCGCGGCCGTCGCCGCTGCGGCGGCCGTGCCTGTTGAAGGGGGCGGCAAAGCCGGGAAGGGGAGACCATGAAGTTGAAGCCGCTGTCCGATTCCGTCATCGTGTCGAATGCGCTGAATTTCGCCAGCGGCCCCTTCGGAACCTGCATCAACGGCCAGACCTTCCAGCAGGAGGCGATGGTGTCGTTCAAGGGCTGGCAGTACGCGACCTTCTTCGCCGAGGGCGGCGCGCTATGCGTGGCGCGCCGTCGGCTGCCGGACGGCGCGTGGCAGACGATCCCCTTCACGGAGAAGTCCGGCTGGGCGGACTGGAAGGTCGCGTGGTCGGCAGAGACTTTATCCGTGGGGGAGCCGTTGCTGGATGCCGATCGGTGGCGCCGAGATCACGTCATCTCCATCTACACGCAGATGCGCCCGGCGGCTCCGGGCGCGCCCAGTCCGCTGCGCGTCATGGAACTGGGGATCAAGTAGACGTTCCCCGATAATCTTGTTGCGACTTATTTGTTGCGGGAGGGTCCATTGGAAACCAGAAGGCGGCAGAGTTCCTCGGCCGGGGCGCCGGCGGCGGCTCGCGCCGCGATGTGCGCGTCGTTGAACCGCCGCGCCAGTTCGGCGAGGCAGAGCAGATGCCGTTCCGCCGACTGTTCGCGCGGGGCGAAGAGACCGAGCACGACCTCCGCCTCCATCGCGCTTTCGGGGAAGTGTACGTGCCCCGAGGCCACGGCGACGACCGCCTCGTCGATGCCCGGGCAGTGGACGTGGAGCAGCACGACGCCCGGTGCGAGTTCGGTGGGCGACGCGGCGGACGCCGCGAGCAGCTTCTGCGTCTGCTCCTGCCGCGGCGCATCCCCGGGGAAGGCCGCCGCCGTGAAGGCCGCTAGCGCACCCGACAGGCCCTCCTCAGGCGCGAACGTCGCGGGAACGGCCCGGAAGCAGGTCGGTCCGACCGGAACCGGTTCGTCCAGAGGGCCAGCCTCGCGGAAACCCGGCGGTGGCGGATAGGCGATCAGGACGTTGACCTCCGAGTGCGTCTGTACGATCATCGCGGAGATGCGATCGAGCGTCGGCGCCCAGCGCGCGTCGGCGCGCCGTTCGCTGGCGAAAAGCACGACGTCTCCTTCGCGGATGTCGGCGGCGAGGTTGCGTCCGGCTTCCGAAAGGCTGGTGGATTCATGGATCGTCAGGGGGCATGCGCGGAATCCCCAGCCACGT
This sequence comes from Lentisphaerota bacterium, assembly GCA_012514445.1. Classification (GTDB taxonomy): domain Bacteria; phylum Verrucomicrobiota; class Kiritimatiellia; order RFP12; family UBA3636; genus JAAZAI01. Next base: position 7,687 of record JAAZAI010000402.1, on the reverse strand, counting down.
CAGCGCGACGAGGGCCGCCATGCCGCCGCCGATGCCGAACCAGAAGGCCGGCCCCAGCGTCACGCCGCGATGCAGGTCCGCGATCACCGCGAGCACGAGCAGCGCCAGCGTGTCCGTCAGGATCGTCGCGCCGACGGTCACCGCGACCGGCTCGGTTCGCGCGAGGCCGAGCCGGCTGGCGATGGGGTACGCGAGCAGCGTATGCGAGGCGAACATGCTGGCGAGCAGCAGCGAGGCGGGCAGATTCATGCCCAGGACGTAGAAACCCACCAGCGTGCCGACGCCCTGCGGCACGGCGAAGGTCAGCAGGCCGAAGGCGACGCTGCGCCCCCGCGCCTGGGCGAAGCGGTTCAGATCGATCTCCAGCCCGGCCAGAAACATGATGTAGAGCATGCCCACGCTGCCGAAGAGCGTCATCGCGGCGTTGCGCTCCAGCAGGCCGAGCCCGTTGGGGCCGAGAACCGCTCCGGAGACGAGGAGCAGCACGAGGTCGGGCACGCGCAGCCGCGTCGCGAAGAGCGGCGAAAGCAGCATCACCAAGGCGATGACGACGAAGGCGAGAACAGGGTCGTTGATGGCGTTGAACATGGCGTGACGTCCTGGGCTGCGAAGATCAGAGACACCACATCGCGCGGTTGAGCGAGCGATACTGAAGCGCCTTGTGGAGGTCGACCGTGACGAGGTTTACAATGACATTGAACATGGTAGAAAAAGCCCTGTCGTTTTTCAATGTAAATCGTAATCGGCCATTACCTCCGACTTGCGGCCGCGACTCGATTTTGATAATGTTCTCCTGCAAGTGGCGCAACGAGCGCGAGTTCAATCGGATCGAAACGATGGAAGCACAAGCTGAAGCACAACACAGCCCCCTGCTGGTGGTGGTGACGGCCCCTTCGGGAGCCGGCAAGTCCACCCTTTGCCGCATGCTCTTGGAGGAATTTCCCGAATTCGCCTATTCCATCTCCTGCACGACCCGCGCGCCGCGAGGCGGCGAGATGGACGGCGCCGCCTACCATTTCCTCTCGTCGTCCGAGTTTGAAGAGCGGATCCGCCGCGGCGAATTCCTCGAACACGCCCTCGTCCACGGCCACCGGTTCGGCACGCTCCGCAAGACCGTCCAGGATGCCATGGCCGCCGGGCGTTCTGTCCTGATGGACATCGACGTGTGCGGCGCGGCGCAGGTGCGGAACCTCGTGACGGCGCTGCCGCCGGACGACCCGATGCGCGCGGGCTTCGTGGACATTTTCATCAATGCGCCTTCGGTCGACGTGTTGCGGGCGCGCCTGGTCCGGCGCGGCGAGGACGCGCCGGAGACGATCGAACGGCGCCTGGCGAACGCGCTCGGCGAGATCGCCCGCGCGGGCGATTTCCGCCATCGACTGATCAACGACGACCTGCAAAACGCCTATCGCGAGTTCCGGCGCGTCATTCTCGACGCCGCCCGCGGCACGGAAGACCCTTCGCAGGCATGAGAAACTAAGGAGGACGGCATGGCCAAGCACATCGCAGTGGGGGTGACCGGTTCGATCGCGGCCTACAAGGCCTGCGAGCTTGTGCGCCTCTTTTCCAAGGAGGGGTACGAGGTCTCGGTCGTCATGACCGCCGCCGCGGCCCGGTTCGTGACGCCGCTGACCTTCCGCACCCTCTCGCGCAATCCGGTCTGCACCGGGCTCTTCGACGACGTCGGGGAGTGGATCCCCGACCACATCTCGATCGCCGACCGCTGCGATGCGCTCGTCATCGCGCCCTGCACGGCGAACGTCCTCGCCAAGCTGGCCCACGGGCTGGCGGACGATGCGCTCACCGCGACCGCGCTGGCCTGCGTCAAGCCGCTGATCCTCGCGCCGGCGATGAACGTCAACATGTGGGAGCACCCCGCAACGCAGGCGAACCTCGCCGTGCTCAAGTCGCGCGGCGCCGTCGTCGTCGAGCCGGGCGAGGGCGGGCTGGCCTGCGGTACGACGGGCCGGGGCCGGATGCCGGAGCCTCTGGAGATTTTCAACGCAACCTGCGCCGTTCTCGCGAGCGCGCGCAACTGAAGGAACCGCCATGTCGAAGAAAACAGCAGCCCTCGTCCTGGACGAGCGATCCGCCCAATCGATCTACGGCCCCGAGCAGCTCGCCGCCATTCGCGAGATCGCCGAGCTCCGCGACGGTGTCGTCACACGCCAGGCTCTAGCCGATAACCCCGCGTTGCTCGCCGGCGTCCATCTCATGTTCTCCGGCTGGGGCGCGCCGGTGCTCGACGCGAAGCTGCTGGCGGCGGCGCCGCAACTCGAAGCCGTGTTCTACGGCGCGGGCTCCATCCGCTCCATGGTGACGCCCGAATTCTGGGAGCGCGGCATCGTGGTCACCAGCAGTTGGCAGGCCAACGCGATCCCCGTGGCGGAGTTCGTCGAGGCGCTCGTGATCCTGTCGCTGAAGCGCTTCTGGCAGGCCACGCGGGCGTGCACGTCGCGGGCGGGTTTCCGGCATCCCGAGGTGATCGGCGCCTACGGCGCGAAGGTGGGACTCGTGTCGCTGGGCATGGTCGGGCGGATGACCGCCGAGCGGCTGCGCCGCCATGATTTGAGGCTGCTCGCCTACGATCCCTTCGTCAGCCAGTCGAAGGCCGATTCGCTGGATCTGGGCATCGAGATGGTTTCGCTCGAGACGCTCTTCGCCACCTGCGACGTCGTCTCGCTGCACACGCCCAATCTGCCCTCGACCCGGAAGATGGTCACGGGCGCGCTGCTGGCTTCGATGAAGCCGGGCGCCACGTTCATCAACTCGGCGCGAGGCGCGGTGGTGGACGAAGAGGCGTTGATCGAAACGCTCAAGGTCCGTGCCGACCTCCAGGCGCTGCTGGACGTGACGGACCCCGAGCCTCCGGTCGAGGGGTCTCCGCTCTACAGTCTCCCCAACGTCGTGCTCTCCCCGCACATCGCCGGCTCGATGGGCGACGAGTGCAAGCGCATGGGCGCGCTCGCAGTCGAGCAGTGCCGGCAGCATCTGGCGGGCAAGACGCCTCAGTGGCGCATCACGCGGGAAATGGCGGAAATCATGGCATGAGCGCTCCGGCCACCATCCTCGTCCTCGATCCGCAACCTGTGTCCGCCGTCAAGAAGGCGCTCGACGCGCCGGATCGGCTTGTCGTCGTCGTGCAGACTCCGGCGCTGGCCCGACATGCCCTCGGCACGATGGTCGTCGCCCTGTGGATCTGCGACCTGAACACGCCGGGCGTCGAGGTCCAGTCGCTCGTGTCCATCGCCAAGTACACCTCGCCCGGGATCCAGATACTCTTCACGGGCACCAAGCTCATGGCGATGAAGGCGGACAACCTCGTCAAGCACGGCCATGGCGACGGTTTTCTCGCGCGTCCGTTTTCCGCGCTCGACATCAGGAAGGCCGCGACGGAGGCGCTCGCCGCCTATGCCAAGACCGCAGGCGCCAAGCACGGCCGTCCCAAGGCCGCGGCGGACGCGACGCCGCAGCGCCGCTTTCTGGAGAACGGCGTGCTGCGAAGCGAAAGCCGCATCCCGACCATGGGCGGCGTCGATCCCGAGCACTACACGCTGCTCGATCTCATCGGCATCGGCGGCACCGGTTCCGTCTTCCTCGCTCAGGACAAGTTCCTCGACATCGAGGTCGCGATCAAGCTGATCAATCAGAACCTCCTGGAGGACGCCGACGTGCTCGCCTCGCTCAAGGACGAGGCCCGCATCGCGATGCAGCTCTCGCATCAGGGCATTCTGCGCACCTACAGCTTCAGCTCCTACAACAGCAGCTACTACATCGTCATGGAGCTGGTGCGCGGGCAGACGCTGCGCGACGTGATCATCGAGAACGAACGGCTCTCGGCCACGTCGGCCTGCGGCATCCTCGCCGCCTGCGCCAACGCGCTCGACTACGCCCACGGGAAGAACGTCATCCACAACGACCTGAAGCCGGAGAACATCTTCATCACGGAATCCAGCGAGCTGAAGATCATCGACTTCGGCACGGCGACGCTGAAGAACCGCGCGAAGGAGCTCAACCACATCGTCGGCACGCCCGAGTACATGAGCCCCGAACAGCTCCGCGGCGAGATCTGCGGTCCGGAGGCCGATGTCTATGCGCTGGCCATCATCACCTATCTGATGCTCGTGGGCCGATTCCCCTTTCCCGTCGACACCACGGCCGAGCAGCTCCTCGCCGGCATCCAGCCGGACTTCCACATCCTGCCCGAGCCGCTGGCCGACGTCCTGCGCCGCGCCACGGCGCCGGAGGCCAGCTTCCGCCACCGTTCGGTGGGCGAGTTCGCCGCGGACTTCCTCCGCGTCTGCGGACTGGACATCCATTCGATCGACACGAGCCAGCCGCTGACGATCGAGTCCGGAGTCTCGAACCGTCAGGAGTCGGCTACTTGATGTTCATTCCGCTGGTGACCCCCAGCACGGCCTGCATGACGGAGATCGCCACGAACGCGATGACGATCGCCACGGCGAAGATCATGATCGGCTCGAGCGCCGAGGTGAAGATCGTGACGTTGCGCTCGAGCGCGTTCTCATAGCGCTTGGCGATGTGGCCGAGCGCCGCCGGCATGTCGCCCGTCTGTTCGCCGATGGCGATCAGATCGATGATCGTCTGGGGGAACACGCCGCCCGCCGCAAGGGGGCCCGAGATGGTGGTCCCGTCCGTGACGCGCTCCCGCGCGGTCATCAGCTCGTCGCCGACGACGGTGTTGCCCACGGTCTGGCTCGTGATCTTGAGGGCCTGGAGGACCGGGACGCCGTTCTCGAGCAGCGATTGCAGCGTGCGCGCGAAGTTCGCGTAGATGGCGCTGGCCACGATGCCCTTGATCAGCGGCAGCTTCAGCTTCAGGCCGTCCCATTTGCGCACGCCGCGAGGCGTCTTGATCCACTGCCGCAGGGCGAAGATCCCCGCGACGATCCCGATCGCCAGGAAAATCGCGTACTTCTTGCTCCAGTCGCTGATGCCGATGAGCATCTTCGTCATCGCCGGCAGGTTCTCCGCGCCCATCTGGTCGAAGATGGTCTGGAACTTGGGCAGGATGTAGGTGATGGCGAACACGGCGACGCCGAAGCCCATGATGAGCACGATGACGGGGTACACCATGGCGCTGACGACCTTGCTGTGCATGGCGTGCGACCGCTCGAAGTGCGCGATGAGGCGCTGGAGGACGTCCGTCATCGCGCCGCTGGCCTCGCCGGCCCTGATCATGTTGATGTAGATCGGCGAGAAGATCTTCGGATACTTTTCCAGCGCGCTGGAGAACGTCGCGCCCTCGATGATCGCGTCGCGCAGCGCCGTGATGACCTGAGAGGGACCGCTCTGCCCGTCGCCACGCGAGGCAAGGCAGTTCAGCGCGTTGCCGAGCGTCATGCCGCCTTCGATCAGGTCGGCCAGTTCGCCGGTGAAGAGCATCACCTCGTTCGCGCTCATGTGGTTCGGACGGGCGAGCTTGAACGCGGAGGAGCCGGACTTGGCGCCCTTGGCGGCCTTTGGCCTGGCCTTCGCGGAATCGCTCCGCTGCGCGACGTTGAGGGGGATCAGCCCGAGACGCTCCACGGCGGCGATCGCCCCGCGGCGGTCCGCGGCGTCGACGAAGCCGGCGCTGTTCTTGCCATCTCGGCTCTTCGCGGTGTATTCGAACTGCGGCATTCCGGTGTCCTCCCGTGGGGCCGTCGCGGACGGTCCTAGATGCGTTCCGGCGTGTTGATGCCCAGCAGCGACAAACCACGGCCGAGCACTTCGGCCACGATGCCGCAGAGGCGGACGCGGCTTTCGCGCACTCCCGCCTCGGCCTTCAGGAAGGGAAGACGCTGGTAGAACGAGCTGTACGTCTGCGCGAGATCGTAGAGATAGTCGGCGAGCAGGCAGGGGCGGTAGGCGAGGGCGGCCTTCTGCACCACGGCCGGGAACATCGCCAGCTTCAGCGCGAGCGCGCGCTCGACCGGATCGCCCAGCACGAGCGGATGCGCGTCGGGATCCGTGTCGGGGAACTGCTCGCGGTACTTCGCCCGGACGCTGCTGATGCGGGCGTAGGCGTACTGCAGATACGGCCCCGAATTGCCTTCGAGGGCGAGCGCCTTCTCCCACGTGAACGTGATCAGCGTCCGCGGATCCTGGCTCAGGTCCGCGTACTTGACGGCGCCGATGCCGATCTGCGCGGCCAGCGCGCGCGCATCGGACTCCGGCAGGTCTGGACGGCTTTCGCGGATGATGGCCAACGCGCGCGCCTCCGCCTCGTCGAGCAGAGCCTCGAGCTTGATCACGTTGCCTTCGCGCGTCGAGAACGTCCCTTCGGGAAGGCGCATGAGGCCGAACCACACGTGGACGAGCGCCGTGGAATCCGGGGCGACGCCGAGCTTGCGGCAGACGGAGAAGAACTGCTTGAAGTGGAGCTGCTGGCGCTCGTCGGTGATGTAGACGATCTTCTCGGGAGCAAATTCGGTCACGCGCGAATCGACCGTGGCGATGTCCGTGGTCGCATAGTTGAACCCGCCGTCGCGCTTGCGCACGATGCACACGCCGAGGTCCTCGGCGGAGAGGTCGACGATCGTCGCGCCTTCGCTTTCCTTCGCCAGACCCGCCGCCTCGAGTCGGCCCACGACGCCGGCCAGCGCGTCCTGGTAGAAGCTCTCGCCGCGGACGAGGTCGAAGCGCACGCCGAGGCGCGCATAGACGCGCTCGAATTCGACGAGGGAGAGGCGGATGAACTCCTTCCACAGCGCGCGGTTCTCGGAATCGCCCTGCTGGAGCTTGACGAGTTCGGCGCGGCACTGGTCCATCCACGCCTCGTCGTCCTTCGCCCGCTTGTAGCTGAGCACGTAGACGCGTTCGAGCTCCGAGGCGGGCGCCTCGGCGAGCTTCGCGGGATCCGCGAAGTGGCGGTAGCCCATGATGATGATGCCGAACTGCGTGCCCCAGTCGCCGATGTGGTTGTCCGCGAGCACGCGGTAGCCCAGCGCGCGGTGGAGCTGGTCGATCGCGGCGCCGATGATCGTCGAGCGGATGTGCCCGATGTGCATGGGCTTGGCGACGTTCGGGCTGGAATAATCGAGCACCACGGTGCGGCCGGCGCCGGTCTGGGGGATGCAGGAGCGCGGATCGGCGGCGACAGCCGCCGCGCGCTCGGAGACGAACGCCGGCTCGAGCGCGATGTTGATGAAGCCGGGGCCGGCGATCTCGAGGCGGGCGACGACGCCCGGCAGCGCGGCGCCGGTGACGACCTTCTCGGCGATGGCGCGCGGCGGCAGGCGCAGCGCCTTCGCAAGCCCCATGGCGTCATTGCACTGGAAGTCGCCGAATTCCGGATTCGCCGACGGCAGGACGCGCCCTGCGGATGCGGCGTCGGGGCAGTCTGGAAACGTCTGGGCGAAGCGGGCGCGGAGCCAGTCGGTGAGGAGGTCTTCGACGAGAGGAACGGGGAGGGATTCTGGAGAAGCGGAAGGGGAATTCATGGTTGGATACTATACTCGATTCCGCGCCTTTTCCGCAACAGCCGAATGCTGTAATCGGGTAATCGGTCAGTCGCCGGGGTTAAGCCGAATGCCCCGCGAACGTAGAGAACACGCTCGGCGACCGCCCGACACCAGTGAGGAGTGAGTGGAGCATGGTGAGGCGTTGTGGCTGGAGGCACCCCAGACCCCGTCTCCTTCCCAGTGAGTAGTTTGTAGAGCGTGGTGTGTAGTTGTGGCTGGGG
>JAAZAI010000401.1 GCA_012514445.1 Lentisphaerota bacterium | reverse complement strand
CGGCGGCCGTGAGGATCTTGCCTTGGAACGTGGTCATGGCTAGGTATAAGGGGGCTAGGGGCTAGGTGCTAGGGTTCAGGAAATTTACTTTGTCGGGAGCTTTGTCGCGAGCTTAGTCGTTTCCTAATCTTAATCCTAATCCTAATCCTAATCGAGTAAGTGTGGGATCAAGTGTAGCCGATTAAGTGTGGGAGTAAGTGTGTGAGGCAATGCCGATCCTGTGCGGTAGGAATGGGATCGACAAAGCTCACGACAAAGCTCTATCTCGCGACAAAGTTTCAAATTTCAATCTTGGAGGCATGCTTTGAGGTCTGCTTCGGCGACGGGGCCGGGGCGGAAGATGCGGACGTTGGTGTCAGCGAGCTGTGCGACGGTGCTGGCGACGCCGCCGTCCACGGGGCCGCCGTCGACGAGGATGTCGGCTTCTGGCAGGGCGATCGCGGCGGCTTCGGCGTCGAGGGCGGGCGGTTCGCCGCTGGCGTTGGCGCTCGTGCATCGCAGCAGGCCGCCGGCGACGGCGCAGATCGCGCAGGCGGTGGCGTCCGCTGGCACGCGGACGCCTTCGGTGCCGCCGTCGGGGCGGTCGAGGACGAGGGTGAGCGCGCCGGGCCAGAAGCTCGCGGCGGCGCGTTGCGCGGCGGCGGATGCGTCCAGACCCGCCTTGAGCACGGACGCCATAGAATCGGCGAGCAGCGGCACGGGTTTCGAGGCGTCGCGCCCCTTGAGGGCGAAGAGTCGCGCGAGGGCATCGGGGCGGTCGGGATGGGCGGCGATGCCGTAGACGGTGTCCGTGGGCATGAGCACCACGCCGCCGGCGCGGAGGCACTCCGCGATGGCGGCGAGGGCGTCGGCGGCGAGGGGTGTGGCGAAGCGCCGCATCGGGCTAGAGCGCGAGCTGGGACTGGATGCGTTCATTGGCGGCGATCACCTTTTCGCGCAGATCGCGCTTGCGCGCGAGGAGCGCGGCGGCGATCCGTTCGTCCGCCACGGCGAGGATTTCGGCGGCGAGCAGCGCGGCGTTGGCGCCGCCTGCGGAGCCGACGGCCACGGTGGCGACGGGGATGCCGGCGGGCATCTGGACGGTGGAGAGGAGCGCGTCGATGCCGTTGACGGCGCCGCCCTGGACGGGGATGCCGATCACGGGGAGGATGGTGTGTGCGGCGAGGACGCCCGCGAGGTGCGCGGCGCCGCCGGCGGCGGCGACGATCACGCGCAGGCCGCGGTCGCGCGCGGAGGAGGCGTAGTCGAACGCGATGTCCGGAGAACGGTGCGCGGAGATCACGCGGACTTCGTGCGAGATGGCGAGTTCGTCGAGGATTTCATGGGCTTTGCTGATCAGCGGCCAGTCCGAGTCGCTGCCCATTACGATGCCGACAAGAGGTTTGTCCATGGATGTCATTCCTTTTCCTTGAGCGCGCGGTACGCGATGTCCGTGCGGTATTGCGCGCCGTCGAACTTGATTTTGAGCACCGCGGAGTAGGCGCGCTTGAGCGTCTCCTCGAGTGTCGGGCCGGTGGCGGTCACGCCGAGGACGCGGCCGCCGGAGGTGACCACGCCGCCGTTGGCGAGCGCGGTGCCGGCGTGGAAGATCTGGACGCCCTTGACCTTTCCCGCGTCGGCGAGTCCCTCGACGGGCATGCCCTTTTGATAGCCTCCCGGATAGCCGCCGGAGGCCATGACGACGCAGGCGCAGGGGTCGGGGCTCCAGCGGATGTCGCAGGTGGCGAGGCGGCCTTGGATGCAGGCCAGCATGGCCTCGGCGAGCGGTGATTTCATGCGGGGGAGAATGCACTGGGTCTCGGGGTCGCCGAAGCGGCAGTTGAACTCCAGCACGCGCGGGCCGTTCGGGGTGAGCATCATGCCGGCGTAGAGGATGCCCTTGTAGACGATGCCGCGCGCCTTGAGCTCGGCGATCACGGGCTTGAAGACCTGGCTCTGGACGACGGCGAGCATGTCCGCCGTCATGCAAGGCGCTGGCGAATAGGAGCCCATGCCGCCGGTGTTCGGCCCCTGGTCGCCATCCTGGAGGCGCTTGTGGTCCTGCGCGGAGGCGAGCGGGACGGCGGTTTCGCCGTCGATGAACGCGAGCACGGACGCCTCTTCGCCGACGAGGAACTCCTCGACGAGCACTTCCGAGGCGGCGTCGCCGAAGGCGTGGTCGAGGAACATCGTCTTGATGGCCTCTTCGACCGCGTCGGGCGTCGTGCAGACCGACACGCCCTTGCCGGCGGCGAGGCCGTCGGCCTTGATCACGACGGGGATGCCGAATTCGGTCACGACCGTGCGCGCCTCGTCCGCCGTGCGGACGACGGCGCAGCGGGCGGTGGGGATCTGGGCGGCGGCCATGACCTCTTTGGCGAATTTCTTGCTGCCCTCCAGCCGGGCCGCGGCCTTGCACGGGCCGAAGGCGGGGATCCCGACGGTCGCGAGCGCGTCCACGAGGCCGAGGCAGAGGGGGACCTCGGGGCCGACGACGACGAGGTCGGGCTTGTTGACCTGCGCCCAGTTCACGATCGAGGGGACGTCGTCCGCGGCGATGGCGATGTTGACGGCGATAGCGGCGGTGCCGGCGTTGCCCGGCGCGCAGAAGAGTTTGGCCGAGGGGTCGTCGGCGCGGAGCTTCCAGACGATGGCGTGCTCGCGGCCGCCGTTTCCGATGACGAGGATTTTCATGTGGTTTTGATCTGGGCTTTGTCTGCGGCGGATTCCGCGGCGGGGGTGTCGGCGGCGTCGGTGCGGGGGCTGTGGCGGCGGTGGCGGCTGCGGCGGCGCTTGTGCTTTTTCGGGGGGAAGAGGCTGTCGCGCTGCTCGTCTTCGCTTTCGAATTCGGCGGGGTCCGCCGCAGGCGCGCCCTTGCGCGGGCGTTCGCCCGCATAGCCGACGATGAAGTCCTCGTAGGCGGCGGACCACGAGTCGATGACCGGCAGCGCGGACTTGTTCTCTCCCGCCACGGCGCAGATGCGCCAGAAGGTGAGGGCGG
>JAAZAI010000400.1 GCA_012514445.1 Lentisphaerota bacterium | reverse complement strand
CCACGCCAGAAACTGGAGCAACCGCCCAGGGCGGCGGCCAGGGACATGGCCATGAGAATCTTGGTACTAGGTTTCATCGTATTATTCCTTGTCGCACCGAGCGTGCTAGATTTTTCCGAGCAGGATGAGGATGAGCAGGATGAGGGCGACGAGCCCCAGCCCGCCCGTAGGGTAGTAGCCCCATTTTCTGCTGTGCGGCCACGCGGGCAGCGCGCCGATGAGCATGAGGATCACGAGGACGAGAAGCACGGTTCCGATCGTTGTCATGGTTGCGTTCCTTTTTTGTCGCCGGCGCGACGCCGGCTTGGTTTTCAGACTACTTCTGCATGCCTTCGCCGGTCTTCTCCAGCGAAGCGCCGGCGTCCTCGATGACTTCGCCGGCCTTCCGGGCGGCGCGGGCGGCGGCGTCCTTCGTCGCGTCGGCGGCGTCCTTCGCGGCATCGGCGGTCTTCTCCGCGGCCGTATTGAGGGCGTCGCCTGTCCGCTCCGCGGCCCGATCGAGCGCCGCGCCGGCCTTCTCGGCCGAAGCGGGCTTGTCGCCATTCCTGCTGCAACTGGCCCAGGCGATGACGCCCACGGCGGCCAGCACGACGACGATGATCACGAGTATGATTTTCATGTGTTTTTCCTTTTGCTAACGGGTTCGTCTACCCAAGGCAACGAGTGTCGCACATCGGGCAGGCATTTCGCCATGGGGTCAAACCCTACTGAATGGCGGATGCGACGCAGTAGGGTTACACCCCATGGAGAAGCGCGCGCGCTTCCACTAGAGTTCTTGCTGTTGAAGACATTTCAGATGGACAAACGTCCAAAGAGGAGAACCACGATGAAAGCAAACAAGGTTTTGACAATCGGAATGATGGCGCTGACGGCCGTCGCCGCACACGGCGGCAACCCCGAATTGCCGCTCGATTTGAATTCGGCCGGGGATTTCGTGATCCTCGCGAAGACGGGCATCAGCACGGTGCCCTCTTCGGACATCACCGGCGACATGGGCGTGAGCCCCATCACGGCCTCCGCCATCACGGGCTTTTCGCTGATGCTCGACACGCCGTCCGCCGGCCAGTTCTCGACATCGGCCCAGGTCGACGGGAAGATCTACGCCGCAGACTACGCCGTGCCGACGCCGACGAAGATGACCGCCGCGATCTCGGACATGGAGTCCGCGTTCACGGCGGCCGCCCTGCGGCCGCTGCCGGACACGACGGAATTCATGGCCGGCAACCTCAGCGGGCAGACGATGACGCCGGGGCTGCACAAATGGAGCACGGGCGTTCTCGTCAACAGTACGCTGACGCTCGACGCCCTGGGCGACCCGAACGCCATCTTCATCTTCCAGATCTCCGGCGACCTCAACGTGGCCAGCAGCCAGCAGATCGTCTTGGCCGGCGGCGCGCAGGCGAGGAACATCTTCTGGCAGGTCGACGGGCCCGTGGGCGCCGTCGTCGGAACCTATGCGCACGTCGAGGGGGTCCTCCTCACCTCCAAGGCCATCTCCCTGCTGACCGGGGCGACGTTCAACGGCAAGCTGCTGGCGCAGACGCGCGTGGATCTCGACCAGAACGTCATCATGGACTCCAATTTGATCTTGCCGCCGCCTGTCACGCTGACCCTCATCT
>JAAZAI010000399.1 GCA_012514445.1 Lentisphaerota bacterium | reverse complement strand
TGTTGAAAAAGATCGATTATTATGGGTCAAAGCCGACGGCTTGTCAATGCAAAGTCGGCCCCGACAAATAAATCATTCATGAGTTGACAAAAACGAAACCCGAGGCGTATCATAGGGGAAAAGAAGAGAGACAGCCGCTGCAAACGCCGCGGATTTCATTCCATCGCAGGAGACCCCCAGCCATGTCGTTCACGTTTTCACAGCCCGGAGCCGAAATCTTCATCCCCGACGGCGCGCCGGAGACCCAAGCCCTCGCCCGCGTCAAATCCCTCATCGTCGGCGCCCATCAGGACGACGTCGAGTTCATGGGCTTCCCGCTCATCCGCGACGCCTACGGCACGGGAGAGCCCAGCCTGGGCGCCGTCGTCATGTCCAACGGCGCCGGTTCGCCGCGCGCCGGCGTCTACGCCGACTGCACGGACGAGCAGATGCAGGCAATCCGCCGTCAGGAGCAGCGTCTCGCCGCACAGGTCGGCCGCTACGCCGCGATGGTCCAGCTCCGTTTCACGAGCAAGGCGCTGCGCAATCCCGCCGACCCCGCCCCCGCCGCCGAGCTCGCCGCCGTCCTCCGCGCGATGAAGCCCGAGACGGTGATGACCCACAATTTCGCCGACAAGCACAACACGCACCTCGGCACGGCCCTCAACGTCGTGCGCGCCATCCGTCTTCTCCCCAAGGCCGATCGCCCCAAGCGCCTCCTCGGCGGCGAAATCTGGCGCAGCCTCGACTGGGTCTCCGACCAGGAGAAGGTCCGCCTCGACGCCGGCGGCCGCGACGCCCTCGCCGCAGCCCTCATGGGCGTGTTCGACTCGCAGATCGCCGGCGGCAAGCGCTACGATCTCGCCACCTTCGGCCGCCGCCGCGCCAACGCCACCTACGGCGATTCGCATGCCGTCGACGACCTCGAACAAGTCGCCTTCGCCATCGACATGACGCCGATGATCGAGGACGATTCGCTCGCGCCGATGGACTTCATCCAGGGCTTTGTCGACCGCTTCGTCGGCGAACTGCGCGACACGCTCCGCTCCGCAGGCGGCTAGTGCGCCGCGCCTCGGGCACCAGGATGCACGGCATGCCGAATGACGTCTCAGCCAAGACTGACTGGCACTGTTTCCACCCCCTCGGTTCGATGCTGAAATTGTTCTTTTAAACCATACGATTGTGTGGTATAACAGCACACATGAACGAACTGGAAGCGCTCTTTTGCTCTCGAACCCGAGCGGGCATTCTCACCTGCCTCTTCGATTCATCACCTGCGAAGCTGCATCTCCGAGCTCTTTCACGGGAAACGGGAATGTCCGTAGGATCCGTGCGCCAGGATGTGAACAAGCTCATCGTTCTGGGGCTTGTTGTCTCCGAACGAGACGGGAACCGAACATACTATTCAGCCAACCCCAAGCATCCCCTTCATCCCGCGCTTCGGGAACTCGTGATCCGCACCACCGGACTTTACGGAATTCTCCAGGAACATCTCCGCTCTCCCGACATCCAATATGCATTTGTGTTCGGCTCGACAAGCGCAGGAAGCGCGACATCGTCCAGCGACATCGATCTGATGGTGATCGGAGCGCTCGGCCTGCGCAGGTTGGCATCGCAAATGTCGTCGGCATCACTGAAAATCGGACGGGAGGTCAACGCCCACGCAATGACCCTCGAGGCGTATCTGGTCCGATGCGCCGAACACGACCACTTCATCACGACCATCCTCCAGGCACCGCGGCACTTCATCCTTGGAGACGTAAATGAGCTTGAAAAACTGGAAAGACAACGGATGGATCAGGGAACATCGAACCTCTAGACAAGAGACAACCAACCTCTTTGCCATTGTCGAGCGAGACCTGTCCGACGCCGCGTCAACGCAGTTGTCCGCGGATTGGCGCTTTGGCATCGCCTACAATGCCGCCTTGAAGCTCTGCACCATCCTGCTTTTCGCCCAAGGGTACAGGCCGGAAAAATCCCTGGCCCACTTCCGGACGATTCAATCGCTTCCCCTGATCCTGGGCGAATCGAAAAAAGCCGACGCAGACTATCTCGACATGTGCCGGATCAAACGCAACACCGTTGAATACGACATGGCTGGCGCCGCGACCTCATCAGACGCGGATGAACTGATCGGATTCGCAAGGGAACTCCTCGCCGACGTCCGCGCATGGCTGGCGAGCCATCGGCCAGAATTGCTGTAGACAGATGCGCTTTGTTGGCCCGCAGTTCATTAGCAATGCCCGATTGACTCGCACATTCAGCATAGGATATCATCAAAGTCGCAACAAGGGGCGTGTTCGAAGACCTTACATCGCTGTTCCTGCGATTTTTGATGATCTGGGTATGCAGTTGACTCAACCGAACTCAATCGCTGGGGTCGCCCCGCACCGGGCCGACCCCACAAATGGTGGTTAGTTGAGTCAACTGCATACCCAGAATTCTGAATATTTCGAGTTTGTCTTGAAGCGCTACGCGGACGCGGATCGCAAGATGCTTCGGGACGCCTTTTTGCAGGACCCCGACGGCGACCCCGACAGCGTCCGGTGGGCCGCAGTGACACTTTGCATGCAGACGTTGGGCTTCGAGTCGATGACCGGGCGGGAGTTCACGCCGGATCAGCGCAAGGTCATACCGATGCTCCAAGCGCTGCAGGAGGCGTCCGATGGACGTTCATGGGCGGGCGATATATTCGGCTCGTTTTTAGGGTCTGTTGTGGAAATTCCAAATAGAATTGCCTTGTCGTCATCCGCCGCCTGGAAACGCAATGTCGATGGCGAAGCCACGTGCGACCTCGTGTTTGAAATCTGGGCTATGAGAAAACTCGCCATAACTGCGCCTGTGCGGGATCGGGGATTTCTTGGCAATGCGTTCGTTCACATTTCCTCCATGCTTCCGTACGCCGGTTGCGCAATTCCGATGCAGACAAATCCATAGCTACAATTCGCAAGGAGCATAGATGAAAGAGAACGTTTCCACTCAGTTAGTCCAATGCCCGGCGTGTGGCGGCTCCGTGTCTTCTAAAGCAAAATC
>JAAZAI010000398.1 GCA_012514445.1 Lentisphaerota bacterium | reverse complement strand
GTACGCTCCGGCAGGGCGGAGAGGATGTGCCACTGTTTCAGGACGGTGTCCAGTTGACCGCGGACGGCGGGCGAGAATTCCAGTTGCTGTTGTCCGCGCTCTTTGCGCTCGCTCTTGTTGCGCTTGCGCCACTGCGAGGCGGTCTCCTTGTCGTCGCCGGGCAGGGCTTTGAAGGCCTCGTCGGGCACGCCCTTGTCGAGTTCCTCGCGGCGGACGAAGCCGACGATGGAGTTGCCGCACTTGATGTGATGGTCGAGAAAATTGAGCGGCTGGCCGGGATTGTGCGCCTCCAGCCAGAGTGCGACTTTGCAGAGTTCGACGGCGAGCGGGTTGAGGTCCACGCCGTAGATGCACTCGCGGATGGTGTCGCGCAACGCGGTGCGGTAGGCGGTAGGCGAAGGCTGCTCTTCGCCCGTGCGGACGGTGGCCAGTTCGGTGGCGACGCGGCGGGCGGCGGCGAGAAGAATGTGGCCGGAGCCGCAGGAGATGTCGGCGATTCTCAAGCTCAAAAGAGCTTGAGAAGCCAATAGGGAATAGTCACGTAGGCAAGTAGGGGAGACGGAGCCGACTAACTGGCGATACCAGAACGGGTATTCGGCTAAAGGATCAGAGGCAGAAGAAGCAGCCCCGCCAGAATCAGTGAACTGGTCACCGCCGCCTTTTTCGCTTGCAGGGACTGAATGAGCGCGCGAAGCATCTTCTGCTCCTCCAGTGTCCGCTCGATGAGAGGTGTCAGAGACTCCGGTTCCGTCAGATTCAGACGCTGAGCAAGCAGCAGTTCTGTATCCAGTTCCGCCGCGCTGCCCTGTGAGATCTTCAGGAAGTGAATGTAATCGCCCGTGCTCTGCCGACCCCAGCCCTCCGCGATGTTGGCCGGAATCGATACCGACGCCCGGCGAAGTTGCGAGGTCATGCCGTAAATTTCCGTTCTGGGAAAGAGTTGAGTGACCCGGTAAACCTGCTCGCTGAGATCCATCCCGGTCTGCCAGACCTTGAGTTCCTTGTAACTGCTGATCGACATACCGCGTCCCTTTCTGTTCCCTTTTCCCTGTTTCCCTATTGCCTACTTCCCTATTGGCCAGTGGCCTGTTTGCTATTTCCCTCGCTTCCTTCAGCTTGTCGGCGATCAGATAGTCGAGCGAGTGTTTGATGAGCGGTTGGACAAGTTCGTCGGGCGTGTAATGGGAACCGGTGGCGGCGCGTTCCTCGCCCTTCTGTGTGAAATCGAAACTGACGTGTGATCCGTCGGTCACAAAGACCGGTTCGTATTCAAGCAGGCCTTCGTAGACCGAGCCAAACTCTTCGACATTGAGGGCGGCGTAGTTGACGCGGATGAGCTGGCGGTTGTCGGGGTGTTCGTAAAGGCTGAGGGAGCGGAGGCAGCCGAGCAGGACGTCGTTACCGAGCAGGCATTGGGCCAGGAGGCCGATGGCATCGGAACCGAAGAGGTCGCCCGCGAGCGGGGCGAGGCCGAGCTTTGCGCCGGGGCCTTCGGCTTCGAAGAGGCGGAAGGTGGCGGAAAGCGCGAGCCAGTGGTCCTGGCGGCGGGGATCGGCGAGATAGCGTTTCTCGGCGAGGTTACGCAGGCGCTGGACGCTGTAGTAACGGCGGTAGATCTCGCGCTGCCTGGCTGTGGCGGCGGGCGGGAAGATGAGGCCGCGCTCCTCAATGACCATGAGGAAGAGGAGGCGGTAGATCAGGTTGAGCAGGTGCTTGTAGCAGGTTTCGGGGGTGAGCGTGCCGTCGGCAACGGCGCCGCGAAGGGCCGTGTTGGCGGGATGGGCCAGAAACCCGTTGCCGAAATCGCGGATGGCCTGCTCGACGGCGCGGCTGAGGCCGTCGCGGATGCGCGCGCCGGAGTCGAGGGAGTCCTGATGGTAGCGCTCGATGAGGCTTTCGGCGGCGGTGTCGCTGGTGACGGGCAGACGGGTGGCGTGGAGCAGGCGGTAGAGGAGCGCGAAATCGGCGAAAAGGCCGTCGGAGAAGATGCGATCGAGGTCGAACTCGAGGTAGCTGAGCTTGACGAGGCGGGAGCTGTCGCGCAGCAGGCGCAGGAGGCGGCCATTGGTGACGATGCCGTAGAGCTGGTCGTGCAGGTTGATGTATTCCTGCACCATGGCGTGGGGCGACATGCGCAGGGTTGGCGACCCGCCGGTCGCCCGTACTTCGGGCTTGCGATCGAGGCCGGCGGGATCGCGGTAGCCGACGATGTGGACGGGGGTCCGGGCGCGGTTGACGGCGCGGTGGGAGATGGCGTAGGTCTTGCCGTTGAGTTCGGCGCCTTTGGGCTGGTATTCGAGCTGGTAGCCGAGGAGGCCGAGGAGGGGGACGATCCACTGCTGGCGGGTTTCGGTGGTCAGAGCAGGCACATGGGCAATAGGCAAATAGCCACTGTCCCTATTCCCTGTTTCCCTATTCCCTACTTGCCTATTGCCTACTTGCCTGCTCTCCACTTTGCGCTGGAAGATGCGCCAGTAGTCCTGGGCGTCGGCCCAGGCGCGGGCGATCTCGTCCTT
>JAAZAI010000397.1 GCA_012514445.1 Lentisphaerota bacterium | reverse complement strand
CGGCCACGTACCACATCAGCGGCGCGCCGACGGATTCGTTCACGTTCAAAGTCCCGGCGCATCTCAAGCAGGTGGACGTCACGTGCGCCGACATGGACGGCTGGACGCGTGAAGGCGACGCGCTGACCGTCAAGCTCGCGCGCCGGATCATCGGCGACTGGACGCTGCTCATCTCCTACGAGCAGCAGCTCGACTACCACGGCGGCGAGCTGGCGATCGGCGAGATCGAGACCGTCGGCACGCAAAGCGAGATGGGCTTCATCATCCTCGCCGGACCGGCGTCGCTGAAGGCCGAGGAGGCGGAGGGTCTGCCGCCGACGATGATCCGCATCGGCAAGGACGAGATCCCGGAAGGCTACGCCGCTTCGCTGCTCTCGCCCGTCACGGCGGCGTGGAAGTACATGCGAGCCCCGCACACGGCGCGGATCAAGCTGACGCCGCTCGCGACCGAGGGCACCCTGGGACAGGTCGTCGACTTCCTCTCGATCGAGTCGAACAGCACGCGCGACGGCGCGAGCGTCACCAAGGCGCGCTACTCCGTCAAAAACGCGCGCGGCCAGTACCTCGTGCTCAAGCTGCCCGGGGGCGCGAAGCTCTGGGCCGTCAACAAGGTGCTCGACGACGGCGGTCGCGTCGAGGGCATTCCCTCGCAGTTCGACAAGGGGCTGCTGCTCGTCCCCGTGGAGCGGCCGCGCGATCCGAACACCGCCACCACGGTCGAAATCCAGTACGCCGTCGACAACTCCGCCTCGCCCTCGCGCCAGACGCTGGAGGCACCGGTACTTGTCGACGCGCCGGTGACGTTCGCGGAATGGCGGCTCACGGCGGGGGACAAGCTCGCGGTGCGCCGCGCCTCGGGCAACCTCTCCGCCGATCCCAACGGGTTCGGGCGGCGGTTCACGCGCACGTCGATCATGCCCGGCGATGCGCCGCTCGCGCTGACGTTCTCGGTCGCGCCGCTCTGGCTCGCGCGAATCAACCTCTCCGGCGCGATCCTCTGCGGCGTGCTGGCGATCGGCTTCGCGATCCTCTTCATTCTGCGCCGCGGACGCCTCTGGCTCGCCTGCGCGCTCGTCTCGGCCGGCGCGTTGAGTCTCAATCTCGGCGTCGTCCGCATCGAGGCCGCGGCGATGTTCGGAATCGCCCTGGTGATGTTCCTCTTCGCCTGCGGCGTGCTCCGCGTGGCGATCCGCGCGATGTGCGCCATCCCCGCCCGTCGGAAGGACCGCTCGCCCGACGACGGCGCGAACGTCGAACCGCCGCCGCTCGTCGATGCCGTGCCGCCCCCCGAATCGCCGAGCGAAGGCTCCGTGCGAGCCGGCCTCGCGATCGCGATGGGCCTGCTGGCCGGCGCGGCGCTGGCGCTGCCGGCCGCCCTCGACTACCGTGGCGAACTCCACAGCGCCAACGCCCTCGTCAACGTGTGGCGCGAGGACATCGCCGTCGAGGTCGTGCCGCCGGAGAAGGATCTGCGCGACGGCGCCACGATGCGCGTCGTGCGCGAGATCGACTGCACCTTCGACCAACCGGGCACTTACGCCTATCCGGGGTTCTCGGACGGATCGAAGGAGGCGTCCGTGATCCTGGACGCCACGACGCCCTCCGGCGTCCGTCTGGGCTATGCCCGCATCGTCGAGGTGGAAGGCGGAGGCATCCGCGTGCACCCCGCGCTCGTCCCGCAATCCGATGGAGAACTGGTGCTCTTCGTCGAGAAGCCCGGGCGCCACACGCTGCGTTTCACCACCGGCTCCACGAAGCCGGGGAGCCTCCTGCGGACGAAGACCTTCGGCGCCGTCAAGTCCGCAGTCACCGTCACGATGCCCAAGGGCGAGCTGGAGGCGGTGCCTGTGCGCCTCTACGGCGAGTCCTCCGCGATCCGTGACGACGGCGCGCGGGTGTTCACCGGCTACCTGGGCGCGGGCGAGGACGCGCTCGAGATCCGAATCGCGCCGCGGCGGCGCGATCTGGAGAAGGAATCGGTCGTCATGTCCGCCGACGTCGTCACGCACGCGGCCATCCGCTCCGGCGTCGTCGACGTGACGACGTTCTTCCGGTACAGCGTCCTGCAGGGCATGGTGCGGCAGGCGCGCATCCGCATCCCCGCGGCGCTCCATGTCGTGGACATCGCGGGCGACGCGGGCGACTGGCGCTTCGACCCTGCCACGCGCATCCTCGCGGTGGCGGTGAAGACGGCGGCGGCCGACGGCTTCTCGCTGGCGGTGCGCTGCAACGCCGTGGCGAAGAACTTCCCGTACGAGTCGAAGCTCGCCGTGCCGGAGGCGCTCGACGTCACGCGGCAGAACGGCCGTCTGGGCATCGCGGCGGGCGAGGCGGTGCTGCTGACGGTGGCCGACCACGCCGGGTGCAGCGTGATGCGCAACGAGGACTTCGGCGCCCCCGCGCTGCCGTGGCAGGGCGCGGCCGATCCGCGCGGCGAGCCGGTGCGCCGCGCGTTCCGGTACGACGAGGCGGGCAAGGTGTCCGTGACGCTCGCGGCGGATCTCGTGAAGGCGGAGCTGCGCTCGGCGCTCAATCTCTCGATGTCCGTCGGCGACGAACGCGACACGGCCAGTGCGCAGATCGAGCTGTCCGTCGCCAAGGCGGGCGTCTTCTCGGTGAATCTCGAGATGCCGAAGGACTACGTCATCGAGACGATCTCCGGCGACCGTGTGGTGAGCTGGGATGATCGGCGCAAGGGCGACGGCGGCGTCGAGGTCATGTTCGGCGGCGCGTTCGAAGGCGTGTGTCCGCTCTACGTCGTGCTCTCGAAGCAGCGCCAGGGCGTGGACCCGGAGATCACGGTGCCGCGCATCGCGGTGAAGGGCGCGGTCCGGCAGACGGGGCGGATCACCGTCACGGCCGAGCGCGGCGTGAAGCTCGCGCTCGACGCCCACGAAGGCGTGGTCGCGGCGCGCGGCGACGACGGTCAGGCGGCGGCGAAGCACGCCGTGTCGCTGGACATCCTTCGCGTGGACTGGTCCGCCGCGCTCAAGACGCAGGTTCTCGACCCCGTCGTGAAGCCCGACGTCCTGCACGGCGTCTCGATTGTCGAGGGCATGCTGCAGCACCGCGCGTACCTGCGCTGCAAGATCGAGAACGCCGGCGTGAAGCAGTTCCGCGTCGTGGTGCCGGCGAAGGGCGCGTCGCTGACCGTCTCCGGCCGCCACATCGCGCGCGTCGCGCCGGAGGGCGAGCCGGCGGCGGACGGTTCCCAGGTCTGGCTGATCGAGCTCCAGGGGAAGGTGGACGGCGAGTATGCCGCCACGTGCTTCTACCAGGAGCCGTACGACTCGGCAGCGGCCGTGGAGGTCAAGCCCCTGCGCGTCGTGGCCGCGGCGCGGCAGACCGGGTGGATGGTCGTCTCCGGGGCCGGTCGCATCAAGGTGGACGCCGAATTCTCGGCGACGACGATGCGGCCCGAGGACGCGCGCACGATCCCGGACGTCTTCGGCGCGGGCGATCTCTCCGGCGCCTTGAAGTGCTGGAAGGTGCTCGACGCGAACACGGTGGTGTCGTTGAAGGTCACGCGCCATTCCGCGGCCGAGGTGCTCCCCGCCACGGTGGAGCGCGTCGACCAGACCACCGTGCTTTCGATCGGCGGGCGGGCGCTGACCCAGACGGATCTCACGTTTTCGGTGGGGCGGCTGCGCTTCCTGCGCTTCACGCTTCCGGACGCCACGGCCGACCTCTGGACGGCGCAGGTCAACGGCGGATCGGTCGCGGTGTCGAAGGAGACCGACGGCGAGGCGCTCTGCATCCCGCTCGACGCCGTGCCCGAGGGCGACGTCGCGTCCGTGTCCTTCGTGTGGGCGTCGCAGCCGGCGGCATCGTTCGGCGGCCGCATGGCGCTCCAGTCGCCGCTTTTCCCGGATCTGCCGCTGCGCAACATCAACTGGACGCTCTTCGCGCCCGAGGGGTGGCGCTACGCGCTCCGCAACGAGGACTTCGACGCGGCGGACGAATCTGGTGGGCGAGGCGGCTGGATGTTCGATTCGACTCTGTATCAGACGCGCAACAAGGCCCGCAGCAGCGGCCAGCTCTCGCAGGCGAAGGTGAGCTTCCAGCAGGTCGGGCAGATGCTGGACGAGGGGCGGCGCGGCAAGGCGCAGCGCGCGCTCAAGCAGGTGATCGAGCTCTCGCAGGCGGACGCGAGCATGAACGAGGACGCCCGCGTGCAGTTCGAGAACGTCGCCGTGCAAAACGCGAACATCGGCTTCATCAACCGCCGCGGCGCGCTGCGCACGTACAACAACATCTTCGACGTCGAGGTCGGCGCGCAGCAGCAGCAGGCCGTGCCGCTCAACGGCGGCGACTTCAGCCGCGAGTTCGCGCAGCAGGTCGAGGAGCAGCTCAGCGCGCGCGACCGCCAGGCCCTGCAGATGGTCTCCGCGAAGATCGTGGGGCAGCAGGCCGCCGTGGAGGAGGCCCCCACGGCGATTGCCGTGACGATGCCGGAGCACGGTCGCGTGATGCGATACAACCGCGCGTTGCAGACGCAACTTGGCGGGGGCATGACGCTGGAGCTCGGCGTGCGTCGCGACCTCGCCTCGTGGCTCGGCCTCGGCGGAGGCGCGTTTGAAACCCTCTTGTCCTGCCTTGCCGCCGTGCCGGTGCTGTGGCTCGCGCTGCTCTTCGTCCTTGGCCCCCGCCGTGCGCGGTAGATGGCGGAACTACAGCACGATGTTGACTCTGACGTCGGCCTTGTCGTCGATGCCGATGTCGGCGCCCGCGAAGGCGTCGGGAGTCTGGAAGGTCGGCAGGTTGCGGTAGAACACCATGAGCTGGAGGGCGCAGAGGGCGGTGTCCTGCACGCGCCCGCCGAGCGTGCCCTTGACGGGGACTTCCTTCCCGTCGTTCCAGGCGACGGCTTCGATCGGCGCGCCTCCGCCGCCATGGTGCTCGCCCGCGGAGGGACTGTCCCAATACCCGATGTCGCGCAGCGTACCGTCGGGACCCGCGATGGCGCCTTTGACGACGATCTGGCGCTTGACCAGCTCGGGCTGGAACTGGCGGTTCCAGCCGTCCCAGCGGTCGCCGCCGGCTTGGAACCGGGCCTGGGTGATGTAGTACCAGTAGTAGACGGGGCTGGCGCCGGAATACGGCTGCCGCTTCCAGTCGGGGAAGGAGAAGGCGCAGTCGTCGAGAAACGCGAGCGCGTCGTTGACTTCCGGTTCCTTCCCGGCGCCGAGGAGCTGCATGCAGAGCACGCCGACGCCGGAGAGGCCGCCGCGGCCGCGGTCGGTGTAGCCGAAGCCGCCGCTGGGGTTGGCGTTCTTCTTGAAGCCGTTCACGGCGTTGCGGAAGACGGCGTCTAGGTTGTCGACCTCGAGGTTCCTGGCGATATGCGCGGCCTTGACCGCCTGGGCGCACCAGCCCATGTAGGACGTGTCGTCGCGCTCGCTCTGGCGCATGTTGTAGTCCCAGCCGCCGTTGGGGTGCTGGCCGCGGACGATGTGCCGGAGCGCCTTCTCCGCGGCCTCCTTGAGGTTGGGCGTGCGCATCATCGAATAGGCCTCGCAGAGCGCGTAGGTGGCGATGGGGTGGGCGTAGTTGTTGCCGTCCTTCGAGCGGAAGAGGCCGTCGGCGTTCTGGTTGCCGACGAGGTAGCGCAACCCGCGCTCCACGGCGGGCCCGAACTCGGGGCTCTTGTCGCCGGGCGTTTCGCCGTGCGCGAGGAAGGAGAGGATCGCGAGGCCGGTCATGGCCGTGGGCTGCCCGGGCCAGGAGCCATCGGGGAGTTGCTGGGCCTTGAGCCAGCGCAGCGCACGCAACACGGCCTCCTCGGCCTCAGGCGTCCCCTCGTTGTCTTTGCGGCCCTTTTCGCGTCCTTCTTTCGTGCGGCTTCCGGGGATCAGCCCCTGGATGACGATCGGGGAGAGGATGCGGACGAGCGGTGGCGCCGGGGTGGCGATGGGTTGCGGCGTCGGGCTGCCCGGCGCCTCGGGCGACGGCGCCACGTCGACGGAGATGTCGAGGCCGATGTCATTGATCGTCGCCGTGTCGTCGAACGGCTTGACGGGATCCTGGATGTCGGGCGGCGGCTCGACCTCGATGTACGTGATGGGCCGCACGCGGAAGGCGACCTGCTCCTCCGTCTCGACGCCCAGCAGCAGGATGATCGCCAGCATCGGCAGCGCGACGGCCAGGAACGGGCCGGTCATGCGCTGGATCTGCAGCACGGCGAACTTGTAGTCGCCGCTGCTCTTCGGCTGGTTGAGGCCGCGGAGCGTGCGCTTGAGCCGCTCGCGGAGCGAAAGCTCCTCGAAGCACTTCATCATCTCGACGAAGGCGTGGTCGTGCGCAAATGGGGCGAATTCGGTATTCATGGCGTCCTCCTTTTTCTCGTGTCGGCGCGGGCGGGCGGATGTTCGCCGCGGGTCGCCGGTCGTTCGCTTCACCCGTTAACACGCCGCCCGCCGCCCATTTCTTAAGGGTCTAAGAAATGGGGTTTCCGTGGCGTAACGGTGCGGCTTTGCGAAGGACGTGGGCGCCGCCCCCGAACCCCCGCAGAGGGCCACACCGGGGCGGTGCGGGGGGCGGCGGCAGCATGCGCGCGCGGGGGGTTCGGGGGGCGGCGCCCCCCGTCCTTCGCAAAGTAGAGGGCAGGCGCTACCGCTCCGCCCTCTACTCAGCCGCCGCCGCGCACAAGGCCACGATCCGGGCGTTCATGTGCTCGCAATTCTCCCGGTTCACCGGGAACATCGGCACTTCAGCGGGAAAAGAGCTGAGAATCAGCTCCCTTCCCGTCGCCAAGTGGCGACTGTCCTCGACCGTGGGGTCGAAACGCGGCGGCAGCCCATGAGCGACGCTCTTGATCCAGCGAGCATGCGGTGTAAGTTGAAGCCGCCGGAGCACCTCCTTCTCGGCAGGCGAAAGGAACCCCGAAACGGGGATCATGCCGTGCACCGCTTTCTCGATGATTTCGGAGATCGCTGATTCCTGCTCGGAGACCGGGATGCGCCGCGTCAGGCGAACGGGAAAGAGAAACGGCGAGGCCAGAAGCGTGAGGTCGCCGCACCCGCTCCATGGAAGGGACGGGTCGAGCACACGGTGTTTCAGCCCCGAGTGGCGCAGGAAGAGATCGGGATGGTCGCGCTTCCAGATGGCCCGCGCGGGGTTGTTGCGGATGTAGGTGCGGATGGCGCGGAGCTGGTGCGAGCTGAAGGAGAGGTCAAGCCAGAAATCGGGATCCCAGAGCGGTGCGAAGGACGGGGGCCGCGCCCCCGAACCCCTGCCGGGCTCAGGCCGCGCCCCCGAACCCCCGTACGGGCGAGAGGGGTCCGGGGGGGATTCCCCCCGTCCCTTGCAAGGCCGCGCGTTGCGCAGAATGGAGGGCGGGGCGCCTCCCGTAGTAATCATGCGCTCGGTTTCTTCCTGAAAGGCATGCACGAAGATGAGTGGATTGAAGCCAGGATCGGAGTCGTAGTCGACCATGAGCAGGAAATGCACGTGGTCCGGCATGACGACGAAGTCGCTGGCCGTAAGGGCGGGATTGAGGCCGTGGAGAGCCTTCAGCATCTCAGGCACTTTCTTGCCTGCCTCGGTAAGCGCCGGTCGGGTCGCTTCGTCCACAAGCCGGGAAAGGAGCGGCCTCCGGCCCTGCACGCAAAGAGTGAAAAAGAAGAACTGCTTCCCATGACGCTGGAAATGAAGCTTCATGTGCGCCAATGTAGCGCAAGCCGGCCCGGTATTGCAAGGCTCTTCTTTTGCAAAGGACGGTGGGCTCCGCCCCCCGGCCCCTCCTGCACAGGCTCCGCCCCCGCCCCCCCCCTGCACAGGCTCCGCCCCCGCCCCCCCGCGCAGACGAGAGGGGTTCGGGGGGGGGATTCCCCCCCGTCCTTTGCACCTTGCAATTCCGGGGCCTTTTCGGCATCATAGGCAGGACTTTTCAGGAGATGAGAACCATGGCGAACGTGATCGACACCTTGAAGGCCCGCGGGCTCTTCGACAATTGGACCAGCCCCGACCTCTATAAGGCCCTTGATCGGCCGATGACGCTCTACGGCGGCTTCGACCCCTCGGCGGACAGCCTGCAGGCGGGCAACTTCGTGGCGATCATGACACTCTGCCACTACCAGCGCGCGGGGCACGACGTCATCGCCCTCGTCGGCGGCGCCACGGGCCTCATCGGCGACCCCTCCGGCAAGTCCGCCGAGCGCACGATGCTCTCCGAGGAGCAGGTCGCCCGCAACATCGCCGGCATCCAGGAGAACCTCTCGCGCTTCCTCGACTTCGGCGAAGGCCGCGGCCAGGCGCGCCTCGTGAACAACTACGACTGGCACCGCCAGTTCACGTTCATCTCGTTCCTCCGCGACGTGGGCCGCCACTTCCGCATGGGGACGATGCTCGGGAAGGAGAGCGTCCGGCAGCGCCTCGCCTCCGAGAGCGGCATGAGCTTCACCGAGTTCTGCTACCAGACGCTCCAGGGCTACGACTTCCTCCACCTCTACGACGCGTACGGCTGTCGCCTCCAGATCGGCGGTTCGGACCAGTGGGGCAACATCACGGCCGGCACCGATCTCATCCACCGCCAGCGCGACGCCGAGGCCTATGGGCAGACGCTGCCGCTCATCACGGACAGCCAGGGGCGCAAGTTCGGCAAGTCCGAGGGCAACGCGATGTACCTCGACCGGAACAAGACCTCCTGCTACGCCTTCTACCAGTTTTTCCTGCGCTCCGAAGACGCGGACGTCATCCGCTACCTCAAGGCGTTCACGTTCATGCCGCTCGACGAGATCGCGCAGCTCGAGGAGCAGGTCAAGGCGGCTCCCGAGAAGCGCGAGGCGCAGAAGGCGCTGGCGGAGGACGTCGTCCGCCGCGTCCACGGCGAGGAGGGGCTGCGCCAGGCGCTGCAGGCCACGGAGGCGCTCTTCGGGGGCACGCTCGCGGGCATGACGGCGGCCGATCTGCTGCCCGTGTTCGCGGACGCCCCTTCGTGCGAGCTGCCCGCGGCCGAGGTCGTCGGCGCGCCGGTGACGAAGGTCGCGGCCGCCTCGGGGCTCTGCAAGAGCGCCGGCGAGGCGCGCCGCCTCGCGGACGGCGGCGGTCTCTACCTCAACAACGAGCGCGTCGCGCCTGCGGACGTCGTGTCCGAGGGGCAGGTCGTCGATGGCCAGCTCGTCGTGTTGCGCGCGGGCCGCAAGAACTATCGGCTCGTCCGGCTCGTGAAATAGCGGTCGGCGGCGAGGACGCCGCAGCTACACGAAGCCCGAGTCAAAAGCGTCAACGGGGCCGGGCGAGTCCCCAGCCACAACGACTCCCTGCTCGCTCAGGAAGTCTGGGGGTTGGGACGTTCGCGTTCAGGCCTGTCGTGAAGCGTCGCCTGGAGATTGGGTTCGGTGCGCCGCTTCACAGCTCATCCACGATCTCGATCATCTTCTCGTAGTTTTTCATGCTCAACGAAGAGAGTTCTCTGCCGTAGGGGCATGCGGAGGGCATCAGAACAAAACCACGTCCCTCGCCAGAGGATCCCTCGGCCAGCGCGCGCCGCACTTTCTCCTCGAACCGCTTTGTCGGCATGTTCTCAATGTCAGACGCTTCCAGATTGCCAAAGAGCACCATGTTGCTTCCATGGCGCTCGCGCACATATCCCAGCTCCACGTCGCCCTGCGGGGGCGGCTCTATGGGGTCGAGGGCGTCGGCGCCCATGCCGGCGATATCGTCAAGGATGGCTTTCAAGTTGCCGTGGGAATGGATCCGGGCATAGCCGCCGCCCGCGTGAATCGCGTCGATCATCGGCGCGACATAGCGGCAAACGTATTCCCGGAACAGCGAGGGGGGGAGATAGGGCGGCGAGGCATATTCCGGACCAAAGATGCGCCAGAGCCGACCCGGCAGCGCTTTTGCCACGGCTTCGGTCTTGGGTAGCAAAGTCGATGCGAAGCGTTCGAGCAGTCTGTGAAACAAGGCCTGTTCCGTCATCGCCGTGATGGTGTATCCCGCCATGTCGAACAACGAGGCGGCAAGGCACAGGGGATCGGGCGTGTCGATCATGACAATGCCGGTATCGCCCAGCATGCGCTCCGTTTCGAGGATACGGCGGGTGTCCACGTTGCCCTTCGGCGAGGGAACCGGGATGTCAAGAAACGCGCGCAGGTCGTCGACATCCTTCAGGAGATGCTCCACGGTCCAGACCGTGTTCACATCGGGATCGCGCCTCGTACGGGCCGTCAGCGTCCGATCGCCAATCTGGATGCGTCGTGTGTTGTACTGGCTTCCGTCACGCACCACGGACTCCGTTGAGGAGATGTCGTCAATGGGGTCGGGGGTAATGGATTGGTAGGCGACGCCACGCATGACAATCCGATCCGTCTTCTCGCGAGCGAGATCGATGAGGGGGCGCCATGAAGGATGTGAGTAGATGTTGAATGGATTGGCGTCGGCGGGATTCTCGTCCAATCCATTGATCTCGTAAAACGAGACGGCCGGGCGATCCACTCGATCGCCGCGCAGCGTTGCCATGAGTCGTTCTCGTCTGTTCATGCTTTTT
>JAAZAI010000045.1 GCA_012514445.1 Lentisphaerota bacterium | reverse complement strand
TCTGCCACGTCCTCGAACATCGGCAGCGCCGCGTCCTTGCCGGAGAGCACGGGGGTCTTGACCGCCCAGTCGATCCCGAGGCGCTTCTACGCCCAGTTGAGGCCGTACTCGTCGCCGTGGTGGTATTAGTCGCTGCACTGGTAGACGACGGAGGCCGTCTCGCTGAGCACGTGGAAACCGTGCGCGAAGCCCTCCGGCACGAACAGCTCCTCGCCGCCCTCCGCCGAGAGCTCGATGCCGATCCACTGGCCAAACGCCGACGAGCCGCGCCGGCAGTCGACGACGACGTCGTAGATCCGCCCATGCGCCACCGACACCAGCTTCGCCTGCGGGAACTTGAGCTGGTAGTGGAGCCCGCGCAGCACGTCGCGGCGCGATTGCGACATGTTGACCTGGACGAAGTCCCGGTCGATCCCGTTCGCCGCGTACAGGTCGCGGCGGCTGATCTCCTTGAAGAAGCCGCGGGCGTCCGGGAACACGCGGGGGCGCACGATGACGACGCCGGGCAGACGGCAGGTTTCGAAACTCATTCGCGGTCTTCCTTCGCCATCTGGAGCAGGTAGCGGCCGTAGTCGTTCTTGCTCATCGTGGCCCCGATCTCCTCGAGCTTCTCGCGCGAGATGAAGCCGTTGCGGTAGGCGATCTCC
Organism: Lentisphaerota bacterium; assembly: GCA_012514445.1. Lineage (GTDB taxonomy): Bacteria > Verrucomicrobiota > Kiritimatiellia > RFP12 > UBA3636 > JAAZAI01. The sequence continues at coordinate 3,447 of JAAZAI010000045.1, read as the reverse complement.
TCGAGGCAGGCGATCTTGAGCCCCTGCCGGTTCTGAATCGTCTCGACGAAGTTCGAGGCCTCCAGCAACGACCCGTACGTCCCCGTGTCGAGCCAGGCGATGCCGCGGCTCATCAGCTCGACCTTCAGCTTGCCCCGGCGCATGTAGACGAGATTGAGGTCGGTGATCTCGAGTTCGCCGCGGGGCGAGGGCTTCAGGTCGCGCGCGATGGCGACGACCTCAGAATCGTAGAAGTACAGCCCCGGCACCGCGAAGGAGGACTTCGGCTTGGCCGGCTTCTCCTCGAGCCCGACGACGTTCTGGTCCTTGTCGAACTCCACGACGCCGTAGCGCTCCGGATCGCTGACGCGGTAGCCGAAGACGCAGGCGCCGTCCCGCGTGGCGACGGCGCGCGCGAGCAGATCCTTCATCCCGTGGCCGAAGAAGATGTTGTCCCCGAGCACGAGGGCGACGGGCTCGCCGGCGATGAAGTCCGCGCCGATGATGAACGCCTGCGCGAGGCCTTCCGGCTTCGGCTGCTCGGCGTATTCGAAGCGGACGCCAAAGGCGGAGCCGTCCCCGAGCAGGCTGCGGAAGAGCGGCAGGTCCTGCGGCGTGCTGATGATCAGGATCTCGCGGATGCCGGCGAGCATGAGCACCGAGATCGGGTAGTAGATCATCGGCTTGTCGTAGATCGGCAGGAGCTGCTTGCTCACCGCGCGCGTGATCGGATACAGCCGGGTGCCGGAGCCCCCGGCGAGAACGATTCCCTTCATCAAGTCCGCCTTTCAGTATTGCTTTTCGTATTCGCCTTTGCCGAGGCGCTTGAGCTTGGAGAAGCCGGCAGACTTCGCGCGGTCGTCGAAGTTCGCCTGGGAGCGGCCCACGGCAGCGACCACGGGCGTCTTGGCGACCGCGCCGCCGCAATCGGGGCACGTCGCCAGCGCCGCGTCCTTGATGGACTGCGTCACTTCGAAACCCTCGCGGCAGCGTGGACACCCCGCCGCGGGCTTTTTGCGTTCGTATCGGTAGATCGGCATCTCAGAAAACCATGGATGATCGTGGTTCGTCAAATGGAAACGATGATATCATGTCCACGGCAGCGGTGACAACAGCCAATCGGTCATTTGACAAGCGGAGGAGTCTGTGCGAAAATAAAAGATTTCAAACGGCTTCCCGTTCAAGGAGACGAAAATGGCAGCAGAACTACAGTCGCTTCTGGAGAAGATCCAGTCCGAAGGCGTCGACAAGGCCCAGGCAAAGGCCGCATCCATCCTCGCGGAGGCCGAGAAGGCCGCCGCCGCCAAGATCGCGGAGGCCGAGAAGGCCGCCGAAGCGCGCCTCGCCAAGGCGGAGGCGGACGCCGCCGTGTTGCGCGAGCGCTCGGAGCAGGCCGTCCGGCAGGCCGCGCGCGACGTGGTGCTCGACGTGGGGCAGTCCATCCGCCAGACGCTCGAGCGCGTGCTGCTCAAGGACGTCGACGCCGCGCTCTCCGGCGACTTCCTCGAGACGTTTCTCGCCACGCTCGTCAAGGGCTTCGCCGCCTCGCCCGACGCCGCCGGCGGCATCCAGGCGCTCGTCGCCCCGGACCAGGCCGAGCGGCTGGCCGCGTACGCGAAGGCGCGCCTCGCCTCGGCCGTCGCCGGCGGGCTGCTGATCTCGCCCGACCGCGACGTCAAGGCCGGCATCCGCGTGATGCTCGCCGGCGGACGCGTCGAGCACGATTTCACCGACGCCGCCATCCAGGCGGCCATGAGCCGCCTGATGAGCCCCGCGCTCACGAAGATGGTCTTCGGCACCGAGAAATGAGCTACGACTATTTCGCAGCCACGCTGCCGGCGTTGCAGTTCGACCGCGCGCCGGCCATGACGGAGGAGGAGTTCCGGGCGCGCTGCCGGGAGCAGATGCCCGCGAGCCACTATGCGGCCGTCTGCGCGCTGCTCGACGGCGGCGCGGCGGACCACCCCTACGCCGTCGCCTGGCGCGACCGCGAGACGCAGCTGCGCAACGCGGCGGCCAAGCTGCGCGCGGCGAAGCTCCACGGCGCGGACCCCGCGCCCTGGCTGCGCGCGCATGGCGGCTTCGACGTGCTCGTCGAAAACGGCGTCGCCGCGGCGTTCCAGGAAGCCGACCCGATGAAGCGCGAACGCGCCCTCGACCTGCTGCGCTGGAACCTCGCCGGCGAACTCGCCGGCTACGACACCCTTTCCGCCGAGGCCGTCTTCGCCTACGCCGTCCGCCTCGGCATCCTCCTGCGCCGCGCAAAGGCCGATGCCGCGAAGGGCCGCGAACGGCTTCTCGCCCTCGCCCGCGCGCAAACCGCCTCGAACTGAACTCACGCCCCACCAGAGACACGCACCATGACTACACAGGGAACCATCACCGGCGTCAACGGCAACATGATCACCGTCCGCTTCGAGGGCGCCGTCGCGCTCAACGAAGTGGGCTACGCGAAGATCGAGGGCGTCACGCTCATGTGCGAGATCGTCCGGATCCGCGGCCGCCTCGCCGACATGCAGGTGTTCGAGGACACGTCCGACCTCGCCGTCGGCAACCTCGTCGAGTACACCGGCGAGCTGCTCTCCGTCGAACTCGGGCCCGGCCTGCTCACGCAGATCTACGACGGCCTCCAGAACCCCCTGCCGAAGCTCGCCGAGGCCTGCGGCTTCTTCCTCCAGCGCGGCAAGTACATCGAGGCGCTGCCCCGCGACACGAAGTGGGCCTTCACCCCGACCGCCAAGCCGGGCGACGTCCTCCAGGCCGGCGACGCGCTGGGCACCGTGCCCGAGGGCATCTTCAAGCACCGCATCATGCTGCCTTTCGGCCTGAAGGGCCGGCAGACGGTCAAGTCCGTCGCGCCCGCCGGGAGCTACACGGTGGCGGACGTCGTCGGCGTGGTGACGGACGACGCGGGCGTCGAGACGCGCGTCTCGATGGTCCAGCGCTGGCCCGTCAAGGTGCCGATCACCTGCTACGAGGAACGCCTCCGCCCCGAGAAGACGATGGTCACGCAGAGCCGCACCATCGACACCTTCTTCCCCGTCGCGCTTGGTGGCACCTACTGCGTCCCCGGCCCCTTCGGCGCAGGCAAGACGGTGCTGCAGCAGGCCACCAGCCGCTTCGCGCAGGTGGACATCGTGATCTACGCCGCCTGCGGCGAGCGCGCCGGCGAGGTGGTCGAGATGCTGCGCGAATTCCCGCACATGCAGGACCCCCGCACCGGCCGCACGCTCATGGACCGCACGACGATCATCTGCAACACCTCGTCCATGCCCGTGGCCGCGCGCGAAGCCTCGGTCTACACCGCCGCCACCATCGCCGGTTACTACCGCATGATGGGGCTTAACGTGCTGCTGCTGGCCGACTCCACCTCGCGCTGGGCGCAGGCGCAGCGCGAGATGTCGGGGCGCCTCGAGGAGATCCCCGGCGAGGAGGCCTTCCCCGCCTACCTCGAGAGCGTCGTGGCCG